>DAOUJB010000284.1:0-8616 GCA_034423155.1 Anaerolineae bacterium
TGCAGTATGGACCCGGCCTCGTCAACGAGTCGATCGCGCGCTGGGGCAGCTATAGCCAGGCGCGGCAAGACGAAATCATCGCCGAGGGCGAGACCATCTACAGCGAGCTTGCCGAAGCCATGCAGCAGGGGCATCAAGCCGGGCATAGCGAGGTGATCGCGCTGCTGGATCGCTGGCAGGCGCACCTGCGGCATTTCTACGAGCCGAACCTGGATATGCTGCGCGGTCTGGGACAGCTGTACAACTCGCATCCGGAATTCATCGCCAACTTTCAACGCTTGCACGCCGATCTGCCGGCCTGGCTGGAGCGCGTCATCGACGATTATGTCGATGATTTGGAAACAGCCGAACTGCAACGCATGCTGGCTGAAGACGAAGAGCGCGCCCAGCGGCTGAGTCAATAGCACCACCCCCTCGGATCGCTATCATTTACACCCTCCTCGGTCCCCCGAACAGCCGCGCGTAGGGGCGAGGCGGCGACTCGCCCGCTTCGACTCCCCTCCCTGTCCTGACGGGGAGGGGCTGGGGGAGGGGTTACACACAACACGAACAACGAAAGGAGCTGACACATGGCGACATTTCGCGCTGCCTTGTCACAACTGGCGGCTATGCAGGTGGCCGGCGTACGCAACTATTATGACCTGGACGCGCTGCCCGACCAACTGCATGCACCGCAACTGCCGGCGCTGCTGGTCTTGCCGATTGATCTGCACGACAAACGATTCTTCCGCGAGTGGCGCGATAGCCTGGGCACATCGGCATTCAGCGGCGGCGTCAAGCAAACAAGTTATGCCGTGACGCATCTGCTGCCGCTTGCCCCGCGCGAAAGCGGACTGGGCATTCGCAGCCATCTGCCGCGGTTGATCTCGCTGATCGACAGCTACATGGGTGCGCTGGCGCAGGACAGCACATTGGACGGCAATTTGCTACTGCCCGCCGAGGTGTCGGTCGAGCCGGGCATCTTCGCGTATGGCGAGCGCGAATTTTATGGTTGCGCTTTTCGTCATCGCTGGACGCTGGAGGTGGGCGCATGACCATCGAATATCGCGTGGCGATCGACCGCGACCACACAGGCGACTTTGCGGCTGGCGAAGATATCAGCGGCGATGTGCTTGCTTTGCGCTGGCGGCTGGGCATGCGCGCGCCTTATGACAGCCTGGCGGATTATGGCGAGGCTCTCATCACACTGTGCAATCAAGCTGGTGCCTATTCCCCCGAGCGCAAGGCCTTGCCGATTGGCGGCCGCGTGCGCATTCAGAGCCGGCAGCGTGGCGTGACGCGCAGCCACTTCATCGGCTTCATCAGCCACATCGAGCCAGAACCTGGCGAACTGGGGCGCAGGCGGGCGCTGTTGCATCTGCGCGATATCCAGGTCTGGCTGGCGCAAAGTCCGACGATGCTGCCTCCGCAAGTCGATGTCACAGCCGACCAGGTGATCGGGAAGCTGCTGGACAAAGCGATATTGCGGCGGCCCGCGTTGGCTGGCTACCTGTTCATCGACCGGACGGGCAGCAATATGATCGACAGCGCGCGCATCTTCCCGGCGCAAAATGTGGCTCGACAGCTGGCGGTGGGCCAGACGCGCTTCGCCTATGTGGGCGACTGGTGGAACGAATCGACCAGCAGCCGCGATGCGATTGGCGAATTGGCGGCGAGCGAGCGTGGCCGCTTTTATATCAGCCGCGATGGCCGGGCGGTTTTCTTGAATCGGCGCTACGCCCTGTTGCGTAAGGCGCTCGGCGCGCACTTCCGCGATGACATGGCTGGCTGCGCCTATGTGTATGGCGATGATCAGCTGAATCGGCTGACGCTGCAAGTTACGCCGCGGGCTGTGGGCGAGGCGGGCAGTCTGTTGTGGCGGTTGCCGTTTGCGCAGCGCATCCCGCCCCGCAGTGATACCAGGCTGACGCTAGCGCTGGTCGATGAGCGCGGCGAGCCGATGGGCTTGCTGGCCTTCGAGCGGCTGGTCACGCGTTTTCGGCAGGAGGCAGCGCTCAACAGCAGCGAGACCACGCAGGATGTCTTGGTGAAAATCGAGCAGCTGGGCGCGACATCGCTGCAAGTGCGCATCTGCAATCACAATCGGCGACCGGCCTGGCTGAGCTTGCTGAATGTCTATGGCAAGCCGCTGATACGTGGCGCGCCGCTGCAAGTCAGCGCAGAAGATATCGCCAGCCTGCACACGCATGGCCTGCGCGGGCAAATCCGTGAGCTGCCGGCGCTTTCTGATATCGAAACAGCGCAAGCATTTGCCGACTATGAAGTGGCGCAACGCCGGAAGCCGCGGGGCGTCATGCGCGAATTGCAGCTGGATGCGCAGCAACACCCCGCCGCGGCGCTGGGCTTGTCGCTGTTTGACCGCGTGCGGGTGAGCGAAGCGCATACCGGGCACAGGGCGCGTGATTATTTCATCGTGGCCGAGGCGCACGAGGTCGGGGCGGGCGGGGCAAGCCACAAGCTGCGCTGGACGCTGGAACCGGCCGATATGACGCGCTACTTCATGATCGACAGCAGCCGCATCGATGCCAGCGATGAGAAGATCCTGCCATTTTGACTGGGAATTAGAGCGCCCGCCAGCGCATCAGCCCGGCGCAATCGCAGGCGGCTCGCTCGCGGGTACGCAGATAATGCAAATGCGCCAGCGACTCGGCCATGGCAAAGCGCCATTCATGCGGCGTCAGACGCTCCAGCTCGAAGAGATGCGCCGATACTTCGTAGACTGTTTCCGCGCCAGCCGTCAGGGCATCCAGCGTATCCTGCAGCCGCGCGTCGTGGTGCGCCAGCAGCTCGGCTATGCGTCCGCGCCAGTCGTGGATCAGCGCTTTGTGTCCGGGTAGCGCCAGCCGCACATCCAGCGCTGCCAATTCGCGCAGCGATCGCAAGTATCGTCCCAGGGGATCGGGCTGCGTGTGCGGCCAACTGCCGATATTGGGTGTGATGCGCATCAGCACATGGTCGCCGCACAGCAGCAGTCGGTCGGCTGCGTCATAAAAGATGAGCTGGCCATCGCTGTGCCCGGGCGCGTGTATGGCGCGGAAGCTGCGTTGCCCCAAGCGCACATTTGTCTCGGCGTGCAGGTAGCGCTCGGAGACGGGATACGGCTGAGTCGCAGCGCGGGTGCTGGCAAAGCCGGCATCGACAGATTGCACGACAGCTTCTTGCATGCCGCAATCGAGCATCCACTGGTGATAGAGGGGCGCATTGTCGCCGTTATAGAAGACTTGCGCCTGCGCCCGTTCGCCTTCGGGCAGGTAGACCGGCATCGGCACATCTGTCTGTCGCTGCCACCAACCAGCCAGCCCGAAGTGGTCGGGGTGCATGTGCGTCAGCACGATTTTTTCGATGTCGCTGGGGCGGATATCCAGTGCGCGCATGGCTCTTCGCCACTGGTCGCACCCGGCCGGCGTGTTCAGCCCCGTATCCAGCAGGGTCCAGCCGCTGTGCCCGCGCAGCAGATAGCAATTGACCAAGTTGAGCGCATAGGGCAGGGGAATCTGCACTTGCACGATGTCGGCGCTAATGTGGCTGATTCCGGCGTCCATAAGCTCGCCTCCAGTTGCAAACCCGCGCAGTATACCAGGCGCGCTACCGCCCAGAAACGCGGACTTGCCGCCCGGCGCGTCGACTGCGATACTGCCGCCCAGCATAGAATGGGAATTGGAGCAGCCATTGGACGAGCCAGGCCGCCCCGCCGAGGCGCCGCGCGCGCCCCTGCACTTGTATAACGAAGACTTCTTCCGCACCAAGAATTATGCGGGCAATCCTTTTCGGCGCTTCAGCACCTATTGGTTTTCGCGGCGTTATTATGCGGCTTTGCTGCGGCGATACGCCCCGCCCGGCGCAGACAGAAGCCTGTTGGATGCCGGCTGTGGCATGGGGCATTTGCTGGAATTGCTTCAAGACGACTTCCGCTGCACCGGCTACGATGTCATGGATTACGCTGTCGAGCAGACTCGGTTGATCGCTCCGCGGGCGGATGTCTTCGTGGCCAGCGGCGATGAACAAGACCGCTTCGCCGATGACGAGTTCAGCGCCGTGGTCGGTTTGGGCTTGGTGGAGCACCTGGAGCGACCCGCCGATTTCATCCGCGACACCTATCGCATCTTGCGTCCGGGCGGCATTTTCTTCTTCCTGACGCCCAACCCGGAATATGGATTGCGCCGCCGCAAAGACCCGACCAGCGATGTGATCGGCGAAGACCCCACGCACATCAACCTGAAGCCGCCGCGCGAATGGCTGCGCATCTGTCGGGAAAGCGGCTTCGTCATCGAGCGCAAGTTTGCCGATGGCTGGTGGGATGTGCCGTATGTGCCGCTGCTGCCCAAGTCGCTGCAGCTGGCGATGTTTGGCTTGCCGGCCGCGCTGCAAGTGTTGACTCGCGGCACCTTCTTGCCGGTGGGCTGGGGCGTCTGCCTGCTGGTCATGGCGCGCAAACCGGCTCGCTAGGGATTGGCGTCCGATATATCGCCCGTGAACAGGTAGAAGAGCTGTCCATAGGGCGTGAGCAGCTTTCGATAGCTGAGGTCGTCGGGCGGCAGACCGCTTTCAAATGGCTGCAAGTCGAAGCCTTCTTCCAGCAGCTGGGCGTTGACTTCTTTCATGTCGGGCGCGAAGTGGCAAATGGCGAATCCGTCATCGCTTTCGTCTTGATGCAAGCCGATCAAAAAGAGTTGGTCGCACCAGATGCCCCAGGGATGAGGCGTCGGGTATTTGCCCAGCGTCGTGTAACCGGCAGCTTCCCAGAAGGCGCATTCGACTTCCAGATCGGGGATCATCGCCGATAGTTCGCCAAACTTGCCCAGGCGCGTGATATCGGGCGCTCGCGCGACATTCTCGTGCGGCAGGCTGCGTGGCGGCGGCTCGCTGGACATTTCGATTTTGATGCCGGCCGGGCTGGTCATCTCGCCATCGCTCTCACAGCCGTAGTAGCGCAGGCTCGTTGGCGCGGCGCTGCCAGCCAGCAAATGCAAGTGATAACGGCCATCGGTATAGACATCATCGCCCAGCGCGACCAAGCCCAGCCGTTGGTAATAGTCGCCCGCCTCCGACAGATCGTCTACATAGTGCAGAATCTCGACATAAGTGCCCAGCGCCATGGTTTTCATCCTTTGGTTTACCCGACTGCGCTGCTGCCGCGCGGTTTGCGCCACAGCCACAGCCACACTCCGCCGACTATACCCCATATCGCGAGCCCAAGCCAAAGCGCGATCCGCCACAGCTGCGGATCGAACTGGAAGGTGACCAGGCTTTCGCCGGCCGGCACAGCCACGGCGCGGAACATGATATTGGCGCGATAGACGGGTGTCGCTTCGCCATTGATGGTCGCCGTCCAGCCCGGATACCAGGCATCGGCCAGCACCAGGTAGGCGGACGCCGGCGTATTGACTCGCAGCTCGACGCGCTCGGCAGCGTAGGCAGTGATTTCCACCTGCGCGCCTCGCAGATCGGCGGCTGGCAGTTGTGGCGCGCCATGGATCACGCTGGTTGCCCCATCCCGCAGCGCCTCCAGCGCGTCTTCACGACCTTGCCAGTCATCGGGCAGGTACACCGGATCGACGGCCAGGCTTGCCCGTTGGCCCGGCGGCAGTTGATAAATCTCGATATCGCTGGAAAGGACGCGAGAAAAACCGGGCGGCTGCAGTTGGCTGAAGATGCTGCTGTGCTGGCTGTTGACCGCGCTGATGGCGATTATGCCCACATTCTGGCGCAGGATATCGCCCAATCCATCGGCATCGCTGGTGGTCAGCAGCGTGCCATCGGGCAGGCTGATCGTGTCGGCTGCCTCCCCCAGCGGCTCGGTATGCAGCAGGCGCGCCTGGTCGGTGTAATCGGGCAATTCGAGCGCTTTCACCCCCTGCCAATAGCGCGCCAGGGTTGTGTCGTAGGCGATGCCCTCGTGCCAGATATCGTGAATCTTGTCGGTGATCAGGTAGCGCGTATCGGTCATTTGCAGCCATTGCAGCGCCGGCAGGCAAGCGCCACGGCAGTCGGGCAGCGCCAGTCGTTCTCCCAGCCGCCCATCCACCGCCCGCAGCGAGCCATCGGGCAGCAGCAGCGAAGTGAATTGCGTGTAGGCATTGCTGGGCATGATGCCGCCGCCGAAGCCGTCAATGCTGCCGATGCCCCAGGTCAGCGCTTGATTGGGCATCAGCATTTCTTGTTTTTTGACCGCGTCCAGCGCGTGGCTCTGCGCATATTGGTCCATGCCCAGCGCGTCAAAGCGCTCGCGCAAGGCGGCCAGATCGCCAGGATCAAAGTAGAGTTGGCTGATGGCGAGCGTTCGGCCCGGGGCAATCTCGTTTGCCTGCAGCGCACCCAGCTGGCTGATCGTGAAGCGCTGTCCCAGATAAACATCGGGCGGGGCGAGGTCTTTGTCGGGCAGGCTCTGCGCCGCCAGCAGCAGCTCGGCGATGACCAGGGCGCAGGCGAGCGGCGGTATCCAGCGGCGGCGAAAATGCAGCAGCGCCAGCAGAATCAGCCACGCGCCCAGCCACAATCCCAGCCCTCGGTGGCTGATGCCCGGCTCGCCAAAGAAATGCTGCGGCGATGGTTGCAGTACGAAGCGCGCCAGCAGGATCAGCAGCAGCACGCCAATCGCGATCGACACGACGCGCCGTCGTTCATAACTCGCGCTGCCCAGCAACTCGATGCCGCGCCCAGCCAGCAGCGCCATGCCCAAACTATACAGCGCCAAAAAACGCGCCGGCACGCGAAATAGGTCGAAGCCCGGCAGCTCGCCCAGCAGCAGATAGAGCGGGTTGTAGCGGCCCAGCGCCAAAGCCAGACCGATGCCCGCCAGCAGCAGCCAGCAGCAGCGCCTATGCACCGCCAGCAGCGCCAGCCCCAAGCCTATGACGCCCATATACGCCACATACTCGCCGAAGAGCTGCCCGTCATAGCTGGGCAACAGCGACCTGCCCAAGAGGCTGAGTGGCAGGGAGAAAGCGGTCGCCGCTTGCAAGCTGAAGCCGCCGCCGCGATTGGACATGCCCATCAGCTCGAGGCTGGGCAGCAGTTGCGGGCTTGCCAAAGCCAGCGCCAGCGCAAACGAACCCGCCAGCCACAGCAGCCCCCGCAGCAGTTCCCTACGGCGGAGTCCCGAACGCGCGAGGGCATAAACCAGCAAGCCGATGCCGCTGATGAAGACCGTCTGGGTGTGCCCGCTGAAGATCTGCAGCACCCAGGCAGCCGCCAGCAGCAACAGGCCGCGCAGAGGCTGTTCGCGCGCCAGCAAGCGGGCATAAAGCGCGAACAAAATGGGCATCCAAGCCAAGCCTTGCAGCTGATTGATCTGCTCGACATGCGCAGCCAGCACGCCGCCGAAGGCATAAACAGCGCCGGCCGTCAAGGCAGGCAAGGGCGACCGGCTTTGTACCGTGCGATAGAGGTAAACCATGCCCAGGCCAGCCAGCGCAATGTGCAGCACGATGCTGAGCGTAATGGCATCGGGCGCACGCAGGGGGGCGGTCAGCCAGTTGGGCGGGTAATAGACGCCGATCTGCGGATTAGCCAGCAAAGGCGCGCCCATGAACAGGTCGGTCGTCCACAAAGGTAGCTCGCCCTGGCGGAAGGCGGCATTGCGCGCATCCCAATAGGGGTAGAAATAATTGAAGGCATCGCCGCGAGCGAAAATCATGCGGCTGAAAACCAGTTGATGATAAAAGAGCAGCGGCAGCAGCAGGCACAGCAGCGGGCTAAGGCGCAGCAATCGCGAGCGCGTCATGATTGCGCTTTCCCGCGCCGCGCCGCCGTCCATTCTTCGCTGTGCAGCCAGCCGCGCGCAGCCAGCGCCAGCCGCAGCCGCCTCAGCCAGGCAGGTTGCCGCCGTTCGCGCAGATAACGCCGCCAGCGTGCCTGTGCGCCAGCGCCCCAAAGATATTCGGCCTGCTCGGCTGGCAGTTCATGACGCCCTTGGCTTCCCCACTCCTGCCAGGCAACGCGCATGGCATCGGGATCGGCCGGGCGCAGCTCGTGCCAGTTGCCGCGGCGCATGTGAATGATGTTGACTTCGATAGCTTCGCGTCCGCTGCCGGTATTGCTGAGGTTTTCGCCATGTACGAGGAAGTCGCCGCCGCTGCTGGGGATGCGCTGGAAGCGGCTGATGTGAAAAGCGCGAGAGGCCCATTCGGTATCGCCGGCGATTTGGAAATTGGCGTCGAAGGGTCCGACCGCGTCGTAGAGCGATCGGCGCGCCATGAAGAAGGGTCCGATGCCATTGCGGCGACTGAACTTCGCGGGGTCGTACAAGCAAGGCACCAGCAGGCGTTCTGTGCGCGGGAAGAGACCCATGCGCCGGGTAGTCGCCACGCGCGTAAAGTCGAAATCGACCAGGTCTGCGCCGTCTTGCAGGGCGCGACAGCCGGCCAGGAAAGCATCGGCAGAGCGGATGTCGTCGGCATTCCAGAATCCGAAGGCTGCGGCGTCACTGAGGTCCAGCCCGCGATTCCAACTGGCATAGAGCGATTCGCGCGGGACATATTGCGGTGTCATGCGTCCGTGATAAGCGGCGTTGATGGCGCGCGCCAGCTTGTCGATTTGCTCGCGCTCGCTTTGGCTGGCATCGTTGACGATGGGCAGGTAGTGCACCGCCACGCCTGCTTGGCTGATGCGCTTGGC
>DAOUJB010000285.1:0-5912 GCA_034423155.1 Anaerolineae bacterium
CGATCGCCGGGCTGCCCGCCAGCAGCGGGTGATAGGGCAGGTTCGCCAGGGTGTTCAGGGGTCCGATGCCCAGGTTGCCGCTGGCCGGCGCGGAGCACAAACCGGCGCTGCCGTCCTGGATGATATTGCCGACATTCTGCGTCAGCGCGATGTCGCTGGAGCAATCAGCCGGCTGCCCAGCCGTCGACGCCGTATTGCCGGCGATCAAGCTGTTGCGAACGCTGACATTGGGACGCAGATTTTGGCTGACATTGTCGATAATATGCAAAGCGCCGCGAGCGCCGCTGTTGCTGCTTATCGTGACATGCGTCAATGTCGTAGTGACATTGTTCCCCAAAGAAATGGCGCCGCCTGAATTATTGCCGCTTGAATTGCCGCTGAAGGTGCTGTTGGTGATGTTGAGCGTCACCGCCCCGACTGCGCGGATAGCGCCGCCGAAGTTGCCGGGGGTAGAGCGGACGCTGTTGCCGGTGAAGACGCTATTCTCAATAACTATGGTCGCCGCGCTGGTCTGCTCAAAGCTGATTGCGCCGCCGATGTCAGCCACATTGCCGCTGAAGACGCTGTTTGTGATATTCAGGTCGGCGCCAGACCCCAGATAAATCGCGCCCCCAAAGGCCTGGTCACCCGAGACGATCGCTTCATTGTCCATAACGACGCCGCGGTTGATGGCCAGGCTGGTATTGTCTTGGAGCCGAATCGCGCCGCCGATTGCGGACCTGCCATCGCGCAGGTTCACATCGTTCAGCGTCAGCTTCGTCTGGCTGGCGTCGGTAAGCGCTGCGCCACAGCCGCCGATGTTGAAGATCTGACGGGTGTCGTTGCCGGTGATCGTGTTGTTGTTGCCTTTGATGGTGATCTGCTTGCCATAGCAGACATTGAGAGGGTTGTTATGCGACAGGTTCGCGCCCAAGCCCGCTTGTATTTCAATGGTGTGGGGGTCGGTCGGGCTGGTGGCACCGCAAGCGCCGGCATTTGTGTGCACGGAGGTTCCCCCGGAATTGGCGTAGACCAGGGCGTTGAAGATCGTGCAGCAGCTGCTCGGGGAGGGGTTCGTCGGTGTTGCGACGCAGGTATTGCCCGAGCCGGGGTTATCGACCATGACATTGGTCGCCTGGGCGCTCGTCAAGGGCGTCAGCAAGACCAGCAGCGCGATGATGACGAAGGCGCGCGTGATCATGATAGACCGCGCTTTCGGGGGGGGGGGGGAATTTCGTGAATGACTGCGCGTACATAGGCTGAGTACTCCTCTCACATTAGAAAATCGTCAATCTGTCGCTCGATTGGGTTGCAGCCCACGAGCCCTGGGCAGCGTAGATACTTGCCTTCGCTCGCCCATGCACTGTTCTTCCGGGATTGGCGCGTCAGCCGCAATCGCCCTGCGGCTCGACATGCTCGGCGCTGATCCAGCCGCGCAAGCCGTGATAATCGACCTGGAACCAGCCCGCCGTTCGTTCCAGCGCCGTCAAAGTGACATTGTGGGGAATCAGGGGCTGTATCAGATTGCCGGAGGGACCATCGCGGAAGTTGAGGACGGCGGTCGTCCGCACCATGCAATTGCTCAGGACGGTCGTCGGCAGCCGGGTCGGCGTGGGCAGCTGCGAAGGCTGCGGCGCGTTGCTGACAAGGACAAGCGTGCCCGGGCGGTTGATCGAGGCGCAGGTGTAGCCATCGCGCAATACAGAAGCGAGCGAGGAAACCGTCCGTGGCGATGTCGCCGCGTCCAGGAACATCAGCCCGCCATACCCTCGATCCGGCGGGAAGCAGACTTCCACCCCCTGCTCGACATAGCCCCAGACATCGATCGCGTCCAGGAAGCCCATGTCAATCACCGATTGATTGCCAACCCCGGCCGCGCCCAACCGCCGGAATTGCACGCCGCTGCGCAGGCCATGCGCCGCCGCCAGGCCATATCCCTGCCGCAGCAGCCGCTCGCCGGAATGGGCTTGGGTCCTGGCGGTCTGGGTGGGTGTGGCAGTCGCCGATGCGCCCTTGCGGCCATTGTCATCATCATTGTCGGTCCTGCGACTCGGCGGTGGTGGCACATATTCAATCGCGCCGATGTCGCAGGGCGTCTCGCGCGTCGTGCCGATCTGGTCGGTGGCGTGGCAATGGGCTTGGTCGGCCGCGTCAATCGCCGGGCTGCCGGCGTTCAGCGGATAATACGCCGGCGAACCAGTCGGAAAGCCCAGTTGCGGATTGGCAATCAGCGGCACGGGCACATGCTGCCCCTGGCAACTGCCGTCTTGGATCAGATTGCCGCTGGCCACAAAGCCCAGATACGTAGGATCCTGGTTGTTGAAGGAGAAAACGCAATCGCCGCCGTGCGAGGCGCTGCCGCTGAGGATGCTGTTTCTTAGGGTCAGGTAATTGCCAATGGCTGAATAGATATTGCCGCCGCTGGTGGCGCGGTTGTTGTGCATGGTGACATGGGTGAGCACCAGGCTGCCAGCGAAGCCGGTGCCGTTTCGGAAGTTCAAGCCGCCGCCCTGGCTGGTGACGGTGCCGCTGTTTGTGTAGCCGTTATTGAAGATGCTGCTGTTGTTGATGCGCATCACGTTGTTATTAGACATGATGGCGCCACCGAACTTTGAGCTGTTGCCGCTGAAGCTGCTTCCCTCAATGGTGGAAAACTGGTTGGATCCGGAGAGATAGATGGCGCCGCCGCTAGTCTCATCGTAGGAGGTGAAGGTGGTATTGGTGGTCTTGTTATCGATGAAACTGGTGCGGCTGATATTCAGTTGCCCGCTGCCGGAAGCATGGTAAATTGCGCCACCGAGCGTGGCGGCTGTGTTATCGCGTATGATGCTGTTGCTGATGCTGTTGACGCCGCTGCTCAAGCTGTAGATGGCGCCTCCGTCGGTGGCGCTGCCATCGCGCAGGGTGATGCTGTCCAGGTTTAGTCGGCCCGCCGTCGCCACATCGAAGATGCGATAGGTATTGTTGCCGCTGATGCTGTGGCCGTTGCCGTTGATGGTGAGGGTCCTGGTGATTGGCGGCAGGGCGGCGGTGAGGGTGATTGAGGCGTTCAGGTTGATGACGCTGACGTTGGCGTCGTTGATCTTGTTGACCAACCCGGCATGCGTCGAGACGCTCGTCTGCGCCTGGGCGGGCAGGCTCGACAGGCTGAATAGCAGAGCGATGATGGCAAAAGCGCGGGCGATTATGAGGCGTCGCCTTTGCGGAAAGGAATTCGTCAAGGTTTTGGTGTACACAGGTTGAAGCGCTCCTCTCCTTCAAAAATGTCGCTAGATCAAATTTCGGCGGGCGACACAAACCGCGCAGATGCTGCGCTTCCGCCGCCACAGCCCTGTTCTCCAACTCAGCCGCAATACCCCATCGGCGTGACAAAACCGGCGCTGATCCAGCCGCGCAAGCCGTGATAATCCACCTGGAACCAGCCCGCCGTCCGCGCCAGCGCCACCAGCGTCACATCGAAGGGAATCGTCTGTCCCAACAGCGCGCCAGCCGGCGCATCGCGGAAGTTCAGCATATAATTCGTGCGCACCAGGCAGCCGCGCAGGATGGTCGTCGGCAGCGAGGTCGGCATGGGCAACTGCGAAGGCAGCGGGGCGTTGCTGACAAGGACGAGCGTGCCGGGACGATTGATCGAGGCGCAGGTGTAGCCCTCGCGCAAAACAGACGCCAGCGCAGAAACCGCCCGGGGCGATGTCGCCGCGTCCAGGAACATCAGCCCGCCATACCCTCGATCGGGCGGGAAGCACACCTCGACGCCCTGCTCGACGAAACCCCAGACATCCAGCGCGTCCAGGAAACCGAGGTCGATGACCCAGTCGATGCCGACGCCAGCCGCGCCCAGCCGCCGGAATTGCACGCCGCTGCGCAGACCATGCGAGGCCGCCAGGCCATAACCCTGCCGCAGCAGCCACTCGCCGGAATGGGCTTGGGGATAGGGAGTCGGCGTCGCGGTTGGCGATTGAGAAGAGGATGAACTGCCGCTGCCATTGCCATTCTTGGGACGAGGTGGCGGTTGCGGCGCGCGCACGCCCGATTCATAAGCGCCGATATCGCACCGGCTGCCGGCCGGCTGTGGGCGGGGCGCGCCGGTTTGGTCGATGGGGATGCCGGTTCTGGGGTCGATGACGATGTTGCAGTAAGCGGGATTCGCCGCTTCGAGCGCCGGGCTGCCCGCCAGCAGTTCGTGATAGGGGCGCGCCCCCTGCGTCAGAGGCGCGAGCCCGGCATCGCCGCTGAACCTGGGATTGCAAGAGCCGTCGGCGATCACATTGCCGGTGTTCTCGGTGAGGAATTGCCCGCCGTGGCAGTCGCCGCCGGCGTTGTCCGCGAGGAGGCTGTTGCGTAGCCGCACGATGGGATCGGGAAATGCAAGCCCAAACTTTACCGTTGAAATCCCGTTGCCCCCGTTGCCGGCAGCGGTGATGTGGGTGATGGTGGCGTCGGTGCCCTCAGTCAATAACAGGGCTGTGCCGGCGTTGCCGCTGAAGGTGCTGTTGCTTATGGTGAAATCAGCCGCGATTGGACCTACTGACCCGATTTGAAGCACTATGTCAGTGCTGTCGCTTCCGCCGTTGTTGGTAAAGGAGCTATTGCTAATGTCGATGGTTTTGGTGCCTCCGTCGCTTTCGATGTACATGACGGAGCCGCTGCCTTCGGCGGTATTGCCGCTGAAGCTGCTGTTGCGAATCGTAATGGTGAGGTCGCCATCAACCGCGGCGCCAATGACGCCCCCATTGGCAGGAATGGCGTCGTCTTCGTTAGGGTCGACAGCGGTGTTATTGGTCACGGTGCTGTTGCTGATGGTCAGCGATCCGCCATGGTGGACGCGGATCGCGCCGTACTCGTCCGCCTGCCCAGCGGTCAGGGTCAGGTTGTCCAGGGTCAGGCTGCCGATCACTTCAAATATGCGGTGCGAATTAACCCCGCTGATGGTGTTGTCGTTGCCTTGGACGGTGATCACGCTGCCCGAGGTGACGGTAATCACGCCCGAATGGGAGTAGGGCTGGTCCGAGGCGGTCAGGACGATGGTGTCATCGCCGCTGCCGGCTTCGCAGCCAGGCACATCGGTGTTGCTATTTGCGTTGGCGGAGACGAAGGCGTTGAACAGGCTGCAGCCTGCATCGACTTCAATCGTAGCGGCCTGCTCCCTGCCTGCCGACCAAAACAGCAGCAGCGGAAGCAGCAAAAACAGAACTGCGCCGGGGTGCTGCGGCCAGGCAATCATGGCGCGCGCGGGGTAGGGGGTTGAGGCAGAGCACGTTAGTCAGACATTTTTCAATCATAATATCCCACTCAATGAATCATAAGCGACAGTATGCTATACATTGTGCAACAAATGAGTCGCAAATGCAAGCAATTCGTCCGACCAAATAGGCGATTGCGTCAAATTGATGCTTCGCCATAGCGGCGCAGAAGGTAGCGCGGGCAAGTCGTGAAACAACGATCGAATGCGATTGCCCGGCTGGCGGCGCTTTTCTTGGCGAGCGGCGAAAAATGCGTTATTATCTGCGTATAGACTGCATTCTGGGCCTTTGCGCCCGTCGTCACAGCAATCAGGCCAGCCCGATGTTCAACAGCGACAACGCCGCGCAAGTCCTGCTCATTATCGTCAGCAGCTACCTGATCGGATCCTTCCCGACCGCCTATTTGTTGGGCAAGCTGAAGCGCATCAACATCTTCGAGGTGGGCAGCGGCAGCATGGGCGGGACGAATGTGGCGCGCAGCATGGGCAAAGGCTGGGCGCTGCTCACGATTGTGGCTGATGTGGGCAAGGGCGTGCTGGCGGTGTGGCTGGCGCGCGATTTGCTTTTGCCCGAACAGATCGGCGTGGCGACATCGGTTTCGGCGACTTGCGTGGTGGTCGGGCACAACTGGTCGCTCTTCGCCACGCTGCTTACGGCATCAGTCAGAGAAGGCAAGCTGCGTTTGATCGT
>DAOUJB010000286.1:0-7016 GCA_034423155.1 Anaerolineae bacterium
TGCGCGCCATATTTCATGCCCACCGAGACGCGCAGCACCAGCGGCATGCGCAAGGCATTGGCCGACATGGCTTGCCACTTCGCCATTTGGTTGAAGATTTCGTCGCCAGCCCGCCCCATAAAATCGCAATACATCAGTTCCGGCACGGCGCGTCCACCCGCCAGCGCATAGCCGACGGCCACGCCGACGATGGCTGCTTCGCTGATGGGCGTATTAAAAAGGCGCTGATAGGGAATGGCTTCGGTGAGGCCGCGATAAGCGCCAAATGCCCCGCCCCAGTCGCGGTTTTCTTCTCCAAAAGCGATCATGCTCGGGTCGGCGTAAAAACGCTGCAGCATCGCTTCGAAGATCGCTTCGGCATAAGTCAGCGTGCGCAGCTTGGGCGTGGGCGCGCCGTCGCTGTCGAAGCCGAAACGATGCTTGGCGCTCGTGACGCCGAGCCGCGTCTCGTCCAGAGGCAGCAGCACTTCGGGCTCGCGGTCGTCCAGCGATTCGGCTGTCTGGTTGGAGAACATCATCGCGCCGATCGCATCGCCAGCGGGGTCGAGGCGTGGCGACAAGTCCAGGTCGATAGCGGCGCGGATGACACGCTCGATCTGCCTGATGATGTTTTCGTCGACAGCAGCCAGTTGCGCGCCGTCGGCATGTCCATTTTGGCACAGATAATCGGCATAACTGCGCAGAGAGTCCTGCGCGCGCCACAGCTCGATTTCGTCACGCTCGCGGTATGACGAGGCATCGCTGGGTGAATGCCCGCTGTAGCGATAGGTGATGACATCCAGCAGCGCCGGTCCGCGCCCTTCCAACAGCAGGATTTTCTTGCGGCGGGTGGCATCGGCGAGGGCCAGCGGATCATAGCCATCGATGCGCTCGGCGTGCATGGCATCGGCATTGACGCCCAATCCCACGCGCGCCAACAAGCCGTGTCCCAGTGTTTCGCCCTGAGGCTGCCCGCCCATGCCATAAAAATTGTTGACGAAATTGAACAGAATCGGCGGCGCGCCACCCAGATCGGCATCCCACAACGTGTGATATTGGTCCATCGCGGCGAAGTTGAGCGCTTCCCAGACAGGCCCGCTGGCCACGGACGAATCGCCGATATTGGCGATGACGATGCCCGGCACCCGGTTTATCCGTTTGTAGAGCGCCATGCCCAGGGCGATATCGGCACTGCCGCCCACGATGGCGTTGTTGGGCATAATGCCAAAAGGCGGGAAGAATGTGTGCATGCTGCCGCCCATGCCTTTGTTGAAGCCGGTCGCGCGGGCGAAAATCTCGGCATAGGCGCTGTAGACCAGCCAGTCTCGCGCCAGCGAATGTTCGTCTGTATAGTCGTCCAGCGCCTCCACCACTCGCAGAGCCGCCGCGTCCATATAGCCTTCCATGATGCCCAGCAGATGCGCCGCGTCCAGCTGACGGATAGCCGCCAAGCCTTTCGCCAATATCTCGCCGTGGCTGCGGTGGCTGCCCAGGATGAAGTCGCCCGCGTCCAGCGCCAGACATTGCCCGACAGCCGCGGCTTCTTGCCCGATTGACAGATGCGCTGGCCCGCCATGCGTATAGGCGATGCCGCGATAGGCACCGGCTTTTTTGATGTTGTCCAGCGCTGTTTCAAATTCGCGGATGAGGCGCATATCGTGATAAACCGCCAGCAACTGCTCCCGCGAATACTGGGCGGCTTCGGCGATTGGATCGCGCTGGTAGGCATTGACAGGAATCTGCGGCGCGCAAATGACGCCGGGGCTTCGCGCCTCGCTTGGGTCGATGGTCAGGGATTTGGGCATCTCTGCGCCTCTATTCCAGTAGGGGCGACCTACCAGATCGCCCGTTCTTGTCTCAATTTGCTATTCGGGCGGCCTGGTAGGTCGCTCCTACGCGGATTCTCGAATTATCGGGCGAGTCACCGACTCGCCCCTACGACGTGGCAATCGTCAGCAAATCAATATCCGCGATATTGTTGCACAGCGCCTCTAAAAAGCGGGCGGCCGGCGCGCCATCCACAACCTGATGATTGATGGTCAGCGACAAGCCGATATGCGGCGCAAATGCCACTTCTCCCGCGCGCTCGATTGGTTTCAGCTGCATTGCGCCCACGCCCAGCAAAGCCACCTGGGGCGGATTCAACACCGGCGTGAAGCTCTCGATGCCCAGCGAGCCCAGGTTGCTGACGGTGAAGGTGCCGCCCTGCAACTGATCGGGGTGGATCTTGCCGGCGCGGCAAGCCTCGGCCAACTGCTGCGCGCCTTCGGCCAGCTTGCGCAACGAGAGTTGGTCGGCATCGCGCAGCACCGGCACCAGCAAGCCGCGTTCGCTAGCGACTGCCTGCGCCAGATGCACAGCGGCATGTTGATAGATGGTGTCGTTTTCAAAGCGCGCGTTGATGTTGGGATAATGCGGCAGGGTGCGGGCCACGGCAAAAAGCAGCAGCTCGTTGATGCCAATGCCGCGCAGCCCCAGCGCCTCGGGACTATTTTTCAGGCGGACGCGCAATGCTTTCAGCGCGGTCGCATCGGCATTTGTATGCAGGGTCAGCTGCGCCGTGCTTTGCAGGGAATGCAGCATGCGCGCCGCGATCGTCTTGCGTACGCCTCGCAGCGGGATTTCGGTGACAGCGCGCGCCTCGGCGACCGGCAAGAGGTCGGCTTTCTTGACGCGACTGGATTTGGCCTCGCCCAACCGGTAGTCGCCGCTGTCCAGCATGGCTTGGGCGACTGGCGTTACGCTCTGTCTCTTCTGCAAAGCCGCCTCAATATCGCGCTCGATGATGCGTCCGCCTGGCCCGCTGCCCGATAGACCGCTGGTATCGAGCCCTTTTCGCTGCGCCAGGTTGCGCGCTCGTGGCGAGATCTTCACCCCCCTCTGTCCCCCCGACAGGTCAGGGGGAAGCAGGCTTTGGCTACCCGCCTGACCCCCTGCCAGCCTGTCGATGCTTTCGTCGGGTTCGCCAACGATGGCAAGTTCAGAAAGCACGGCCGCTTCTTCGCCCACATCGACCAGGCGCGCCAGCAATGTGCCCGTGGCCGAGCTTTCGACTTCCAGGGTGGCTTTGTCGGTTTCGATTTCGCAGAGCAGGTCGCCGGCTGTGATGCTATCGCCGACCTCAACATGCCAGGCGAGGATGATGGCGCTTTCGACTGTGTTGCCCAGTTTGGGCAAAACGATGCGTTCCGCCACGAGCAATCCTTGTGCATTTGCACAGCATCAGTTCACTTGCACAGAGTCTAGCGGGTGCTGGCGAGGTTGTCAAGGGCGTGGCGGGGGCTAACCCATATGTGGGATGCGTTGACGCGCGACCCAATGGCTCGCCCCTACGCAGGCATACTCGTTTGTTGTGGAGCTTTCTGCTGTTCAAACAGGCGCATCCAGGCGGCGCAGCAATTCTTCCAGCACGGTCAGCGCCGCGTCGGGAATGACTGTGCCGGGACCGAAGATCGCCGCCACGCCATGCTCGCGCAGAAAGTCGTGATCGCGCGCCGGGATGACCCCGCCCGCCACCACCAAGGTCTCATCGCGCCCCACACGCGCCAGCTCGTCCATCAGCTGGGGCAGCAGGGTCTTGTGCGCAGCCGCCAGCGAACTGATGCCGACGATATCCGCGGCGCAGTCCAGGGCTTGCTTGGCTACTTCAGGCGGCGTCTGGAAGAGCGGCGCGATGACCACATCGAAGCCCATATCGGCGAAGGCGCTGGCCACGACCTTGGCGCCACGATCGTGCCCGTCTTGTCCCATCTTCGCCACCAACAAGCGCGGAGGCCGACCTTCGATCCGGGCAAAGTCGCTCGTGATGCGGCGCACGGCGGCGAGTTGCTCGGTCGCGCGCGATTCGCTGCTGTAGATGCCGGTGACAGCCCGCGATTCCGCCTGGTGCCGCCCCCAAGCCCGTTCCAGCGCCAGGGAGATTTCCCCAGTGGTGGCCAGGGCGCGCGCCGCCGCCACAGACAGCGCCAGCAAGTTGCCCGTCCCGCTGTCGGCGCAATTCGTGAGCGCGTTCAGGCTGGCTTGCACAGCGCCTTCGTCGCGTTCCTCGCGCAGCGACTGCAAGCGCGCAATTTGGGCAGCCCGCACAGCGCTGTTGTCCACTTCCAGCATGTCGATTTGCGTGGGCTGGTCGGGGCGATATTTGTTGACGCCGATGATGATCTCGTCACCGCTGTCGATGCGCGCTTGACGGCGTGCCGATGCCGCTTCGATACGCAGCTTGGGCAGGTCTGCTTCCAGCGCCCGCGCCATCCCGCCCAGGGACTCGATCTCTTGAATGTGCGACCAGGCGCGCAAAGCCAGATCGTGCGTCAAGCGCTCCACCAGGTACGAGCCGCCCCAGGGGTCGACCACATTGCAGATGCCGGTTTCCTTTTGTAGCAGCAGCTGGGTATCGCGGGCGATGCGCGCGCTGAAATCGCTGGGCAGGGCCATGGCTTCGTCGAGCGCGTTGGTGTGCAGGGATTGCGTGCCGCCAAAGACAGCCGCCAGCGCCTCGATGCAGGTGCGCGCGATATTGTTGTACGGGTCTTCGGCTTGCAGGCTCCAGCCCGAGGTCTGGCAATGGGCGCGCAAAGCCAGCGACTTCGGGTTGTGCGGCGCAAACGGCTTGATCAGCTTCGCCCACAGCAAACGAGCCGCCCGCTGTTTGGCGATCTCCATGAACAGGTGGATGCCGATTCCCCAGAAGAAGGACAAGCGCGGCGCAAATTGATCGATGTCCAAGCCAGCCGCCAGCCCGGCGCGCACATATTCCAAGCCATCCGCCAGCGTATAAGCCAGCTCGATATCGGCGCTCGCCCCCGCTTCCTGGATGTGATAGCCGCTGATGCTGATGCTGTTGAAGAGCGGCATCTCGGCGGCGGTGTAGGCGAAGATATCGGCGATGATGCGCAGCGATTGGGCGGGCGGATAAATATAGGTATTGCGCACCATGTATTCTTTGAGGATGTCGTTCTGGATGGTGCCGCGCAGCTTCGCGGGCGCGACTCCCTGTTCTTCGGCGGCGACAATATAAAAAGCCAGCACCGGCAGCACCGCGCCATTCATGGTCATAGAAACCGACATGTTGTCCAGCGGGATGCCATCAAAAAGTATCTGCATATCGCGCAGGCTGTCGACCGCCACGCCGGCCATGCCCACATCGCCGACCACGCGCGCATGATCGGAGTCGTAGCCGCGGTGCGTCGCCAGGTCGAATGCCACCGACAAGCCGCGCTGACCGGCCGCCAGGTTGCGCCGATAAAAGGCGTTGCTGTCTTCGGCAGTGGAATAACCGGCGTATTGGCGGATGGTCCAGGGGCGCACGGCGTACATGCCGGGATAGGGTCCGCGCAGATAAGGCGGGATGCCAGCCACAAATCCCAAATGCGCCACATCAGCCAGGTCGGCGGGGCTATGTCGCGCCTTGATATCGATGCCTTCTTGCGTGCGCCAGCTGGGCTCGCTCGTGGCGGACGAGCGCTCGGCGAAGGAGGCGGCATAGGCAATCTGCGTGAAATCGGGCAAGTCGGTCATGGATCGGCCAGTCTGTTGATCGCTGTACCCATTGTACCTGCTGCGCGGGCAATGCGACCCTGTCAACTGCCTCTGCCCTTCCCGGCAGGCCAATTTACCCAATCGCTTGACAAATTCGAGAAATAGTATTTTAATTGCAATGTTGACTCATACATTAGGATTTACAATCATGCGTATCATAACAGCAATTTCGGCAATATTGACGAAGGCAATCGCGGCGCGGAAGCTCCTGTCATTTACCCCCCCCCCCTCGCATTTCTCGCTAAATCCCGCTCTTCCGCGGAGTTCCTCATGAACTCCAAAACACTTGTCAAGCTTGTCCTTATCGTCCTGGTCCTGTTCACACTGCTTGCTATGCCCGCAATGGGACAGTTCGACAACTGCTGTTTCGTCGGCCGAGAATGCGCCACCGCCGAAGACTTTCACAAAGGCTATGTCGACTATCAGGACGGACAATGTCTGGCCTCTCCAGCAGCCACGCAACCAGCAGCCACGCAACCAGCGGCCGCAACCATCGACAATATCTGCTTTACCTACTGGGCGGGCTTATGCACAACCGATGACGACTTCACTGCCGGCTGGTATGTATACAAGCATGGCTGCGACTGGACATGGATCAATCGCCCGCTTCTGCGACCCCAGCTAACCAACAAAGGCGACCGCAGCTGCTATCAGCCCGCAAACGAGACAGCTGGCGCATCAGTCAGCGAAAACACGGCAGTCAGCGAAAACACGGCAGATCGCGAACGACTCTTTCCCAGTGGAGGCTCTTCTAACAGCCAGGAGCCCTTTAAACGATACGTAAACAATGTGCCAAACTGGCGGGATCGCCTCCAAACAACACCTACCCCTCCGCCAGACAATTCCTGTCGCGCAGGTTTTACGTACGAATGTGACCGGCGGACGATGGCAGGTCCTGTGTGGAGAGATGGCATCCTCACGTACGAAGTAATCACAATAAATAACTGCGGCTGTAGGTGAGCAGTCCAAATGCCCGAAATCCGTAGCCCGCTCGCTCTGTCCTGCAGGGCGGGCGTACTACCCTGTTACCACCCTGGCTCGGCTTCTCTGCCGCCGACCTTCACCTGATTTTGCCAGCTATCATCGCTCGTGGCGGACGAGCGCTCTGCGAACGAGGCGGCATAGGCAATCTGCGTGAAATCGGTTATGGATCGGCCCGTCTGTTGATCGCTGTACCCATTGTACCTGCTGCGCGGGCAATGCGAGCCTGTCAACCCTCGGGGCAAGCGCAGCAAATTGTTTATTTGCCACAGAGGCACAGAGGCACAGAGTTTTGTTTACTTCGGCGTTGTCGTAGCGGGATTATGTTTTGACGCGATTGCTCTGGTCCTTTTTGCCCCAATCTCTTGACAAAAATTAGAAATGGTATTTTAATGGCAATAGTAGCCATTTCGACAAGGATTGTAATCATGCGTATCACAACAGCAATTTCGGCAATATTGACGAAGGCAATCGCGGCGCGGAAGCTCCTGTCATTTACTCCCCCCCCCCCCCCCCCC
>DAOUJB010000287.1:0-2293 GCA_034423155.1 Anaerolineae bacterium
CAAAGATGATGGCGGGCGCATTGTCCTTGGCTTTTTTGAACAAATCGCGAACGCGCGACGCGCCCACGCCCACGAACATCTCCACGAATTCCGATGCGGCGATGCTGAAGAAAGCGACATTGGCTTCGCCAGCCACAGCGCGCGCCATCAAGGTCTTGCCAGTGCCCGGCGGTCCAATCAACAGCACACCCCGCGGCACCTTTGCGCCGACCTTGACATACTTCTCGGGCTGCTTGAGGAAGTCGACCACTTCATTCAATTCCATTTTGGCGGCGTCTTGCCCGGCCACATCGTCAAATTTGATGGCGGGCATCTCCGGCGTTTTTTCGCGCGCTTGCGATTGACCAAATGAGAAGATGCCATTCATCTGGCCTTGCGCGCGCCGTCCCATCCAAACAAAGAAGACGATGATCAGCACCAGCGGCAAGAAATTCAAAATCAATCCCAGCCAGGGCGATGTTTTTGTCCAGCCGCCTCTGATGACTTCCACGCCGCGTTCGTGCGCCAGTTCCAGCAACTCTGCGCCGGCATAGGGCGGCAACTCGGATGTGAAGCTGGAAATACTCTGCGACCGGCCCGTGGCGGAGGTGATGATGATGCCGCTGCGAAACTTGCCGCTGACCGAGATATTGTCCTGGAATTGCAGCGTATCAACATTGTTCCGCTGCACCTGCTCATAGACATCGGAATACGCGATCTCGGTTGAAGACGAGACGCCGCCCAGCAAACCCGGCGACGAAATCAACATCAATACCAGCACCAGCACCAGCAAGCCCGGCGACACCCATTTGCGCCAGTTTGGCGGTGGCTGGGGCGGGCGGCGGTTGTTGTCTTCTGACTGCTCGTCGTTGTTGTTATCCCAAAACTGCATGGAGCGACAAACCCTTCGTCAATAGCTTCGTAGAGTTAAGTATAACCCAGCTGCCATAGCTGTCATACAAGACTTGTCTAAGAAACAGGCTGCGACCGCGAGGAACAACGAGCCAGCGCAACCATGTTACCACCCTTTACGCGTCTTGTGGCGGGTCGGTTGCTGGCTGCCAGGGCAATGGCACTAAATATTTTACCACCGAGTGCACCGAGCAAAAGAGGAGTACACCGAGAGTTTGATAACAGCCGTGCGTATAAGGGCTGTACTTTGTGCATTTGCGGCGCTGATGACTGACCTTACGAAGGAACAAGATTCCGAGTCAACCCTATTTCGGCTTGCGGGTTGCTGCATCACGGCGCAAAACTATAGCTTCCCTCTCGGTGTACTCAAAAAACCTCGGTGTGCTCGGTGGTTAAGTTTTCGGGGTTAGGACCTTGCGCAGGCATCCATCTTAATGCGATTGCCCTGTGCTGGCGGTCAATGACGATAGGCAAACGCGGCATTGTCGGCTATGTTTGTGGTCGGCGGGTTTCGCTTGACAAAGGCGCATGATGAATCGACTCAAAGACGAGAGCAGCCCCTACCTGCTGCAACATGCCGAAAATCCAGTCGATTGGCATCCTTGGGGCGATGCGGCTTTCCAACTGGCGCGCGAGAAAGACAAACCCGTGCTGCTCAGCATTGGCTACAGCGCTTGCCACTGGTGTCATGTGATGGCGCACGAGAGCTTTGAAGACGTCGCCACCGCTGAAATGATGAACGCGCTCTTCGTCAATATCAAGGTCGACCGCGAAGAGCGACCGGACGTAGACGATATTTATATGGGCGCGGTGCAGGCGCTGGCCGGGCAGGGCGGCTGGCCCCTCACGGCGTTCTTGCTGCCCGATGGACGCCCCTTTTATGGCGGCACCTATTATCCCAAAACGCCGCGATACGGCATGCCGTCTTTCACGCAGTTGCTGCACGCCATAAACGATGCCTACCGCAACCGCCGCGAGCAGCTGGAACAACAAGCCGAAAACCTGCACCAAGCGTTGCGGCGCGATGTGATCGCAATTGGCAGGCCGGATGACAGCGGCCTCACGCCGGACATGCTCGATGTGGCAGCGGATAAACTGCTGGAAAGCATGGACCGCGAAAATGGCGGGTTTGGCACGCAGCCGAAATTCCCCAACCCCATCAGCCTGGAGTTTCTGCTGCGGCAGCATGCGCGGACGGGTGATGACGAAGCGCTGCGCCTGGTTGCTTTCACGCTGCGCAAGATGGCCAGCGGCGGCATTTATGACCAAATCGGCGGGGGCTTCGCGCGCTACAGCGTCGATGCGCATTGGCTGGTGCCGCACTTCGAGAAAATGCTCTACGACAACGCCCAGCTCAGCCGGCTCTATCTGCACGCCTGGCAAATCACCCGCGACGATTTCT
>DAOUJB010000288.1:0-5614 GCA_034423155.1 Anaerolineae bacterium
CCCGCGATGATGTTCTGCCCGACCACCAGCGATTTCTGCGACTCGCGCGAATGGAGCGTCCGGCATCAGATCTTTCGCGAGTTTCTCGAAGAATTGTTTGGCTTGCCCGAAGAGCGCTATCCAGCGCGTTGGGATTTCTTCTATGCCGAGCCGGCGCTGCAATACCTGAAAGAACTGATCGCCGCGGGAGAAGCCGGTTTGTACGCCACCGGCATCATCATCAATCTGCTGACGCTGCGCCCAGAGATCAGCACGCTGCTGCTGATACACGACCCAGCCTGGCATGCGCGCATCACCGCTAACAATAGCGATATGCCCTTGCGAACAGCCGCCGAGACGCAGGCCGGCAGCATCGTGCGCGCGCCGATCGCCACGGACGAAGCCTTTCTGGCGCACTTCCCGCCCGAGCTGCATCTGCGCATGCCAGCGCAAGCCACCGCGACCCTGTGGCTGGGCATCGAAATGGCGCGGCAACTCATCAATCAGCGGCGGCGACACGATATGCCGGCGAGTGATTCTGCGCTAGAATGAGGATAATTCATGCTTGTAGAGGAAGGACATCGACATGCCCAGCGCAGGCGAAATAGCGCCCGACTTTGAACTGAAGAATCAACATGGCGAAGCAGTCAAGCTGAGCGATTATCGCGGCAAGAAAGTGCTGCTCTTCGCCTATCCCAAAGCCGGCACATCGGGCTGCACCGTGCAGGCTTGCGGCTTCCGCGACAACTTCGCCCAAATCGAGACGGCAGACGCGGTTGTGCTGGGGCTCAGCCCGGACGAACCGGATGCGCTGGCGCAGTGGATCGACCAAGAGCAGCTTGGCTATGACCTGCTTTCTGACCCGGACCACCAGGTCCTGGAAGGCTGGGGAGCTTGGGGCGAACGCTCGATGTACGGCAAGAAGTACATGGGCGTCATCCGCTCGCATTGGGTCATCGGCGAAGATGGCACGGTGCTGGACGCGCAGGTGAAGGTCAGCCCCAAGAAAAGCATCGAAAAGGCGCTGAAGTTCTTGGCGCGCAGTGGCAGCTAGCCTGCCCCGCTGCAATTCTGGCATGTCGCTCCACTCGCGCAGCGTCTGGCGTCTCGGTTGGTTTATGCCGCTCGTGCTGGCGCTGGTCGGCTGTTCAGCGCAATCGGCTAGTCCCATCCCGACAGCCATTCCGCGTATCATCGTGGTCACGCCGACCACCCAGATGACGCGGGTGCCGACAGCGGTGCGCGCCGCGCCAACGACGCAAGTGGCGAGCGCAACCACCGATGCAGTCAACCTGGATGACGAGTCCTGCCAAGCAGCTCTGCTGAAGCGCTACACAGCTGCCAGCGACCATTGCTTGGCGGCGGAAAACGGCACGATCTGCAACGGCGGACCCGGGCTGGATATCGCGCCCGGGGCGCAAATTGCCGCCAACAGCAGGGACCTGCTGCGCACGCCGCCTTTTTCGCTGGATGCGGGAATTGGCTTGGTGTGGCTGCGCATGGCGCAGAATCTGCTGGCGGATGCTTTGATCATCGGCGAGGTGGAGCTGCGCAACCTGTCCAGCGACGACAACTGGCGCGCATTGACAATCGAAAGTGGCGCGACCAGTGCAGATTGCGCTGCCTTGCCGCCCCTGGGCGCGCTGGTCGTGCAGAGTCGCTATGGACAGACAGCGCGACTCGACATCAATGGCGTGGCCGCGGCGATTGATGGCACGCTCGTGGTTATGACGCAAGCGCAGAGCAGTCATTTTGTCGTCATCGAAGGAGCAGCCAATCTGAGCATGGGCGCGCGCAGCCTGCAATTGGTCGTGGGCACGCAAGCCAGCCTGGCTTATGCGGCGGGCGATTGGACGACGCCTACAGACCTGCCCGCCGAAGCCAGTTTGCTGGATTATGCGGCCATAAAAGACCTGCCGATTGAGTTGTTTGCGCGCCCCCTGCCCATCCCGCAGCCAGGTTATGCGCAGACGCAAGGAGGCGTCAATATGCGGGCAGCGCCGGATATCCGCGGCCGGCTGCTCTACCTGGTGCCGGCCGGCGAAACCATGAGCGTGCTGGGCATCAGCAGCAATGGCGAGTGGCTGCACATCCGGCTGGGCAATGGCGAAATGGGCTGGATGAGTGCTGGCTTGCTGGCGAAGAATCTAGATGAGGGCATGCCGGTCTATGACGATGCGCCGCCGCTGCCCCAACGCCTGGGCGTGCATGCCAACCGCGCGGTCGTCAATGTGGCTGCGGGCGGCAATCTGCGCGCGGCACCCGATACCGCATTTCAGGTCTTGCGCACGTTGCCGGTCGGCACAGAAACCAAGCTGCTGGCGCGCAGCCCCTACAGCCCCTGGGTCAAGGTGCAGGCGGCTGACGCCATCGGCTGGATGGCGCTGTTTACGCTGACGACGCAATCGGTGATCAGCTCGCTGCCGATCGACTATCAGGTGCCCCTGCCCACCCGCGCCACGCCCACGCCATCATTCAGCTTTGGTGGCGGCCACGCCTACCCAGACCCCAACAGCGGCTATTAGCCTACCCCTCAGCATCAGGGTGGGGAGGTTTTTGGCGATTCTGTTGGCTTTTTAGCCGCCCCCTCATGTTCGGGGAGGGGTTTGGGGTGGGGGCCGGGGCCAACGCTACATCACCCAAAAAATGAATGGGTGATCAGCCACACAGCCAGCGACAGCGCAGCACCGGCCAGCACGCCGATGACCGCCATACGCGGCAATGACTCTGATGCCCAGTAGGCGCGGGGTGGCTGATGAGCAGTTTTCAGGCGCATCGACACGATCAGCGCGCCAGCCAGCGCTAGCAATGACAAGCCGGCAGCCGCATCCAGCGCCAGCAGCAGATCCAGCGAATCGGCCGCGGCATCTGTGCCCGGGGACGCCGCCAACAGCGGAATGATGCTGATGACGGGCATTGCCACGATCAACGCGATCAGGCTGGATTGATAACGCGCAGGCAGTCGCATCAGCCCGATACCATTTGAACCCGCCATACAAGCCAAACAGACAGCAATGGCAGCAAAAGCCGGCGCTTGCAGCCAGGCCAGCAATCCCAAAGCGGCGAGCGCGAAGTAAACCATGCCCAAGAATGCATTCGGATGGCGCGTACGATATCCGCGAGCATACAAGCCAAAGGCGACCGCAACGCCCAGCAGCGCCAGCGTCCACTGCGCCAAACCCAGACTGGGTGGCAAATCGGCTGAAGTCGGCTCGCCCGAGTCAAACATCGGCGGCGACAGCAGGACTTCAAGCGGGAGGAGCTGGTGTGAGATTCCCGTTGTTTGCACCGGGACGAACGGCGCGCCAGCCACAATGCCCAGCAGCAGCGCCAGCAGCGCAATCAGCCCAGGGCGCGCTCGCAGCCGGCTCGACTCGCGGTTGATGGTTTGGATAGTCATTTCAAAGCCGACCCAGCCGACAGCCAGCACAGTCAGCCAAAACGAGCTCGCGTGCGCGGCCAGCAAGGTAGCTTGCAACAGACACACTGGCAAAAAACGAGCGCCGCTGGGCTTGTCGCGCAGGGCATCGATACGCCACAGCAAGAGCGGCAACAGCGCCAGCGACAGCAATTCGCGCCAATCGCCCCGCGCCAGCAGCAAGTGAGGGCTATAGGCATAGACCAGCGCCGCAAGCAACGCGCCCAGGCGTCCATAGCGCCGATGGCAAAACAGGTACATCCCGCCGCTCGCCAGCGCCATGCACAACAGCGAAGACGCGTCGCGCACGATTAGCAGCGCCGCAAAGGCAGTCAGCGCCAGGGTCAGGAATAAAGCGAGATGGTGGTCGCGCGCGCGAAACATGCGCACAGCCTACAGGAAGGCTTCGGTCTAATCAATAATGGACAACTGCCGGATGCAGCCACGGATTGCGCCGCTCTCCCCCACACCCAGGAATACACGAGAATTGCCGGGCGAGCGAGCGGGCGCAAACCAAGCAATCGCATCAAACCGTGTGTCGCAAAGGCGCAGCGCCTGGCCTGCGGCATAACAAATGGGAATCTTTGCCGCATTGAGTGCGGCCGGTCCCTCATGCAAAGTTGCGTTGTACATTTTTCTCCATGTGCTCTAAGCTCGCTGCGTTGAGTTTTGTCCACTTCGGCGTTGTCAAAGCGGGGTACTGTCTTGATGCGATTGCCGCGGAGAAGGTTGTCAGATCGCTTGACAAGAGACGAAATGATATTATACTGGTCGCTATGTCTCATTATGCAAAATGTTCAGCCATGCAGTGCCCTGGCCAACTCTCGCAAACAGTGCCGATCGCAGCCGCGGCGGGGAAGCTCTTGTCATCCCCCCCCCCCCCGAAATTCCTGCGGCAACTAATCTTCCCTTCGACGACAACCAATTGCTTTTCCAGCGACTTGCGGAGTGCGTCTGTTGACGGCGCACGGCATACCTGGCAGGTAGAGAATGAGTTTTTTATGAACAACAGCGATTAATCCAACCATCTGATCGCCTACTGCAAAAGCGCGGACGATGCAGACGATACTCTTGTACCTGACGACATTCCTGATAGCGGCGACGCTCATGCTGCTAATCCTGCATCTCCTGCAGACTCCCATGCCGCCGGAGATGATGTAGGCTCTGCGCCGCCGGCTCGCTCCTCACAATCCCAAGTCTGGTGCGCGGGCGATGTCGCGCGACCCCGGCATTTGCCATTCTCGCAGATTGGCTATATATGCCTGGCGGGGATATTGGGTAGACTAGGTGCAGCGTCGCCGGCAGAATAGCCCTGCGATCCCGGCGCAAGAAGGGTCTTATTATGGCAGTTTTGGCGCAAGATGAAGCCCGCTACAAGCGGCGCATCAATGCTTGGGCGATGTACGATTGGGCGAACAGCGCTTTCGCCACCACCATTCTCGCCAGCCTGCTGCCCATCTATTACAGCACAGTCGCCGGTAGCACGCTGCCCAGCGAAGCCACCGCCACCGCTTATTGGTCGCTGACGATCAGTTTTTCGCTTTTTGTGTTGGCGATCTTGTCGCCAATCCTGGGCACGATCTCCGATGTGATGCGCAGCAAAAAGCGCTTCCTTTCCATATTTGTCGGCTTGGGCGTGGTCGGCACGGGCCTGCTGGTCTTCGTCAACACGGGCGACTGGCTGCTGGCTTCGCTGGTATTTGTTTTGGGGCGCATCGGCTTCGGCGGCTCCATCGTATTTTATGACGCGCTGCTGCCCCATGTGGCGCGCCCGCAAGACCGCGACTGGGTTTCCTCGCGCGGATATGCCCTGGGCTATCTGGGCGGCGGATTGCTGCTGGCGATCAATGTGGCCATGTTTTTTTTCATCCCCGATAGCCTTTTCGAGAATGCTGGATTGCGCCTGTCATTTCTGAGCGTGGCGGTTTGGTGGCTGGTTTTTTCGCTGCCGATCCTGCGCCGCGTGCCCGAGCCGCCCTCTCTGGGAGCGAACTTGATAGACGAGACTGTGCTGGGCGCAAGCATCAAGCGCCTGCGCACGACCTTCGGCAACATCCGCAAATACCGCGAACTCTTCAAGTATCTGGTCGCCTTCCTGATATACAACGATGCCATCGGCACGATCATCGCGGTCGCGGCGATCTATGGCGCAGAGCTGGGATTTGAGCTGACGGAGCTGGTGCTGGCGATCTTGCTGGTGCAATTCGTGGGCATCCC
>DAOUJB010000289.1:0-4906 GCA_034423155.1 Anaerolineae bacterium
CCCTTCACGCTGATGAGCCTGCGGCTGGCGCTGGCTTTGCTGGTCTTGCTGCCAGTGGCGTGGCGGCGCGGAATCGCCAAGCCCGATTCGCCGACGATTTTGCGCATGCTGGCGGTGGGCGTGCTGGGCATTGGCATCAGCCTGGGCGCGCAATTCGTTGGCACAGACCTGTCCACAGCAGTCAACGGCGCACTGGTCACCAGCGCATCGCCGGCTTTTGTGGTGCTATTCGCCATCATCATCCTGCGCGAGCGGCTGACCATCTGGCGCTCGATCGCGATCGCGCTGGCATCCATAGGCGTGCTGGCGATTCTCGATCCCGCCAACGCCGATTTTGCCTCCGACACTTTCCTCGGCGACTTGTTCCTGGCTTTCGCGGCGCTGACATGGGGCTTGTATTCTGTGCTGGTGCGCGTGTTGTCCATCCGTCATCCACAGCCCGCCCTAACCGTGACCATCTTTGCGCTCTTGGGCGGATGGCTGGTTTCGTTGCCAGCCAGCGTTTGGGAATTGTCGCAGCGCTCGGTCGGTCCGCTGGATGCGAGCATCGTGGCGAGTGTGCTCTACCTGGGCTTCGTCTGCACGGCTTTTGCGCTGCTGATGTGGAATCGAGCCTTTGCCTTGCTGCCAGCCAGCGTGGCTTCGCTGTGTTTCTTTGCGCAGCCGCTGTCTGGCGCGCTCTTGGCGGTGGCACTGCTGGGCCAGCACATGAGCGCTTCACTGTGGCTGGGCGGTTTGTTTATCGCGGGTGGCGTGCTGCTGTCGTTGCGAACGGCCTAGCTCGCCAGCAAGCCCCGGGCTTCGCGCGCCATTCGCAACAGGCGGAAGCGACGTACATCGGCGAAGAAAGCGGCAATATCTTCCAGGCTGTCGCGGTTGTGCACGGTCCGCAAGTGCTGGTGCTGGGCAGGATCGAGCAGCAGGTTGATGTCTTGCTTGACCCCCGCCAAACCGCGCAGGGTCATGCCGCAGGTATAACCGATTCGCGCCAATTGCCAATCTCCGCGCCAGCCGGCCTCGCGCAGGCCTTCGATGTAGGCGCGGAATATCGCCTGGTCGAGCCGCTCGGCATAATCTTGCGTGTAGCCGCTGTAATACAGAGCGAGCGCAACCAGCGACACCAGCTCTTCGCCGAGGCCGCCGCGCCCGGCCAGCGCCCAATCCAGCAGCACGATGCTCGCGTCGCTGTGCAGGATGTTGCGGCGGAAAGCATCGTTGTGGCAAAGCGTCTGTGGCAGCTGCATCAGCGCATCGCAAAAGAGCTGTCGGTCGCGCCAGATCGCCATGATCTCGTCCCGCGCTTCAATCGGCAGGGTGATTCGCGCCAGCGGCTGCTCCAGGTTTTGCGGCAGCGCAGCAAAAGCATCGGCCAGCTCCGGCACGATCGCGCTGTGCCAACTTTGCGCCAGCCAGTCATTCGCGGGCAAGTCGCGCCCAATCATGCCGCCATTCATGCGCCCCAGTCGACGAGCCATATCGCAGTAATCGTCCAGCGTCCAATTGCCTTTGTGGTCGGCATAATCCGCCATCCATATCCAGCACGAGCCGCCGAAGTCGCGCAGTTGCACGATGTGTGGCGCGACAAAGGTATTGGCAGGCAGGTCTTCCAGCAGGCGAGTGCGGTAGATCTCGTATTCGCGCTTCCAATAATATGGCGAATTCGGCGTTTCGCCGGATCGTTGGAAGAGAATCTTCAGAATGAGCGAAACGCGAGGGCGGGCTTCGCACTCGATCCAAAAACGATATAACGCCGTGCCGCCGATCGCGCCGCCAAAGCCACCATGCAAGGCTTCATAGCGCCACGAGTCCACCGCGGGAAGCGAGCCTCCGCCAGCCAGATGCGCCAGTTCGGTCATCTGCGCCGTGGTCAGCGCCGCCAAACGACGCTCGGTGGCCGGATCGCTGGTCGGGGACAACATGCGTCTTAGTCGATGCCGAGATAAGTCTTCTGGACGACTTCGTTCTGCTGCAAATTGGTTGCCGTATCGCTGAAAGCCACTTCGCCACTTTGCAGCACATAGCCGCGGTTGGCGATTTGCAGCGCCATGTGCGCGTTCTGCTCGACCAGCAGGATGGTGACGCCTTCGCTGGCGATGCGCTGGATGGCTGCAAAGACCACATCGACCAGCACCGGCGCAAGCCCCATGGACGGCTCGTCCAGCAGCAGCAGGCGCGGTCTGGACATCAGAGCGCGGGCGATGGCCAGCATCTGCTGTTCGCCACCGCTGAGCGTGCCGGCAAATTGTTTGCGCCTTTCTCGCAAGCGCGGGAACATCTCAAAGGCGCTTTCCAGGTCGTCCGCGACATTCCCGTCCGTGCGCACATAAGCGCCCATGTCCAGATTTTCTTCGACCGTGAGCTTGGCAAAGACGCCGCGTCCTTCTGGGACCATGGAAATGCCACGCATTACCAGCAAATCAGCCCGCGTTGATGAGATCTCTTGTCCGTCGTATACGATGTTGCCATCGCGCGGCGCCATCAAGCCGGATATGGTGCGCAGGGTGGTGGTCTTGCCTGCGCCGTTGCTGCCGATCAGGGCGATGATCTTGCCACTATCAACCTCGAAGGAGATGCCTTTCAGCGCGTGGATATTGCCGTAATAGGTATGAATGTCGTTGACTTCCAGCAGCGCCATGTGGCTGGCCTTCTCCTAGATGCTCGGCTCTGTGGCGGCGTTGGCTTGGGCTGCGCCACTGCCGAGGTAGGCTTCGATAACTTTGGGGTCGGTCTGGATGTCGCGCGGCAAGCCTTCGGCGATCTTGCGCCCATAATCCAGGACGGTGATATGTTCGGAAATCTCCATGACCACACGCATGTCGTGCTCGATCAAGACCACAGTGATGCCCAATTCGTCGCGCAGGCGGCGGATGAAGTCGGTGGTTTCGATCGTTTCGCGCGGATTCATGCCGGCGGTGGGTTCGTCCAGCAAGACGAGTTTGGGACGATTCGCCAGCGCCCGCGCAATCTCCAGACGGCGTTGGTCGCCATAAGACAGATTCTTGGAAAGCATATCGCCCTTGCCCTCCAAGCCGACAAAATGCAGCAGTTCCCGCGCGCGGTCTTCGCAGCCGTCATCTTCGCGGCGGGTGGATGGCAAGCCGAGGATCGCCCCAATCCAACTGGAGCGCAGGTGAGGCTCTTGCCCGACCATGATATTTTCGATCGCCGACATGTTGTTGAAGAGCCGGATATTTTGGAAAGTGCGTGAGATGCCTGCGCGGGTGATCAGATCGGGCGTTTTGCCGCTGATGCGCGCGCCTTCGAACAATATCGCGCCGTCATCAATCTGATAGAAGCCGGTGATGCAATTGAAAAAAGTGGTTTTGCCCGCGCCGTTGGGTCCAATGATGCTGGCGATCGCGCCTTCGGGGATATAAAAGTCGAGGTTGTCCACCGCCACCAGGCCGCTGAAGCGCTTGGTCATGCCAGTCGCTTCCAATATGCGGCGCTGTCCGTTCTTGCCTGCTTCTGCCATCTGCGCGCCCCTCGCTCTAGTCGCCCGCGCTGACCTTGGGTTTGACGCCCGCCTGGACTTCGTGCATGACCAGCTGGGAAGGAATCAAGCCTTGCGGACGGTTGATCATCATCAGGATGAGCAGCGCGCCATACATCAAAAAGCGGAATTCGCTGAACTCGCGCAGCAGCTCGGGCATGCCGATGAGCACGACCGCGCCCAGCACGATGCCCGGATTGCTGGCGATGCCGCCGACAATGATCAAGCTAAGCACATTGATCGAAATGAAAACGGTGAAGCTGTTCGGGAAGACCGTGCCGACTTTCGCCGCGAAGATCGCGCCAGCTACGCCGCCGGTCGCCGCGCTCAAGGTGAAGGCCAGCAGTTTGGCGCGCGCCGTATCGATGCCCATGGCGGTGGCGACATCTTCGTCTTCGCGGATGGCCATCCATTGCCGACCAGTGCGCGAGTTGTTCAGCCGTATCGAAACGAACAGCGTGACCAGGCTGGCCACCAACACAATGTAATAGAGTTGTTCGGGGTTCTTAAGCTCGATCGCAAACAAAAATGGTTTGGGGATATTCTGCACGCCCTGCGCGCCGCCAATCAGTGGCTTCAGCCAGTCAGACAGCGCCAGTTTGCCGATGATCTCGCCGAAGCCCAGCGTGGCAATCGCCAGGTAATCTCCGCGCATGCGCAGCACCGGCACAGCGAATATGAATCCGGCGAACATGGCAGCCAGCAGCGCAACCGGGATGACCATCCAAAAGGTGAAGGTGCCTTTGAACAAACCCAGCGGACCTATCGATGTCAGAACGGCCAGGATATACGCGCCGACAGCATAATTGGTGACATAGCCCAGATCGAGCAAGCCCGCCAAGCCGATCGCGATATTCAAGCCCAGCCCCATCAACACGAATATGCCGATGGTCACCGCTACATCGCTGAGTGTGCGACCGATCAACCAGGGCAGGGCCAGCAGCAGCGCGGCAAACAGAAGCATGCCCAGATTGCGCAGCATATGCCGCCGGCTAGTGTCCAGCGCGGCGAATTCGCTCTGGGCGCGTCCACCAAACATCGCCCACAAGAAGCCAGCCAAAGTGCTGACGACGAACAAGACGGCGGCGGAATTCTGGCGCAAAGTGTCGCGGCGGAAGATCTCACGCAGGGTATCGCGGTCCAAATTCTCCTGCAGAATCAGCCGGGCTGTTTCGCCAAATGCGCCCACCAGCAGCGTGATGCCCAAACCATACAGCAAGGCGCGCCGCGGAATATCGGGCAGGATGCGCATGAGCGCGCCAGCCAATCCGGCACCCGCCGTAGCCGCGAACAATAGAGCAATGCCCGTCCACAATTCTCTGCGATGGTCGAATGTTACGACTTCTACCCAGTCGCGGTCGACATTGACGAACACGCCGCGCAGGTCGCCCTTGACCTCGAAGATCAGCGCAA
>DAOUJB010000290.1:0-7141 GCA_034423155.1 Anaerolineae bacterium
TTCGTGATATCGCCGAAGACATCCTGGACTACATCCTGCGCGAGATGACTGCGCCTAATGGCGGTTTCTACAGCGCGACCGATGCCGACAGCGAAGGCGTGGAAGGCAAGTTCTTCGTTTGGACGCTTGACGAAGCCCGAGAAGCCCTCGCGCCGCTGGGAGAATCTCTGCCGCGCGCCCTGGAAATATGCATCGAGACTTATGGCATGAGCGCGCAGGGCAACTTCGAGGGGTCGAATATCTTGCACCTGCCGCGTCCGCCCCGCGAAACAGCCGAAGAACTGGGCATGTCGCTCGCGGAGCTGGAGTCGGCGTTGGGACAGATCAAAGCGCGCTTATATGCTGCCCGCGCTGAACGGGTGCCGCCGGGCTTGGACGACAAAATCTTGTCCAGCTGGAATGGGCTGATGCTGGCCAGCCTGGCAGAAGCGGCGCGCGTCTGGGGGCGGGCGGACTATTTGACGGCGGCGCGGCGGGCGGGCGACTTCTTGCTGCAGCACATGCTGCGCGATGGCGACCGTCTGTGGCGCACGCACAAGGCGGGAAGCAGCAAGCTGAACGGCTACCTGGAAGATTATGCCAACCTGATCGACGCCCTGCTGGAGCTCTATCAAGCGACCTTTGACGAGCGCTACTTCGCGGGCTGCCTGCGTTTGGCCGATGCGGCGCTGCGGCATTTCCGCGCGGCTGATGGCGGCTTCTACGATACCAGCGATGACCACGAAGCGCTGATCGTGCGTCCGCGCAACCTGCAAGACAATGTGACGCCTTCGGGCAATGGCATGCTGGCGACCCAGCTGTTGCGTTTGGCTGCCTACACTGGCGAGGCGCGTTATGGCGATGCGGCGCGTGAGGTGCTGCGCAAGCTGTCGGATGTGTTCCCCCAGGTGCCACAAGCCTTCGCGCAATCGCTTATCGCCGCCGACTCGCTCGTGGCTGGATTCGCCGAGGTCGCGCTGGTTGGCGAATTAGAGTCGCAGGATTCCCAAGAGATTTTGCGGATGCTGCGGCAGGGTTATCGCCCGAACATCGTCACCGCGCATCAACCAGATGACGCTGCGCCCACTACCATCCCGCTGCTACAGGGACGAAAATTGCTGAACGAACGCACGACGGTGTATGTCTGCCGCGAATTCGTTTGCCGGCTGCCCGTGCACAGCGCCTCCGAAACTGCCGCGTTGCTCGCGGAAACCTGATGCTGCCCGAACGACAAGCAGCCCAGGACTATTTCCGCACGCTCCTGCGCACAGTGCTGGGGCAGGCATTCGCAGCCGCCGGCTATCGCTTGCAGGAAGCGCCGCTGCAATGGGCTGGCGGCAAGTTTCGTTTCGTCAAGACTTTTGCGGATGGCTCTCGCGGGGCGATCGACTTTCAAGCATTGGTCTATAGCGATTCAGCCTGGTCGACAGGCGCGCCCTCACGATTCCGCGTGCATCTGACGCGCTCGCAGGCAGGCAGCGTGCTCGCCTCTCGCAGTCTGAGCCAACTGGTCGTAACCGACTTGGGCGTCATGATTTTGCCGTCCGCTGACCATTGGTGGACCTACACGGATACCGACTCGCTGGGCAAAGCGCTGGCCGAAGCCGGACATCTGGCCATCGGCTATGGACTGCCTTGGCTGGCTGGCGAGCTGATGCCACCTGCCGATGCGCTCGCTGCGCAAGAAAACTAGCCATGCTGCCTCACTTGCCTATGTTGCGCGCGCTGGGATGTTTGCTGTGCCTGCTGGCTTGCAGCTGCAATATCAGCAAACCAGAGCCCCCCGCGCCAACTGTCAATGCCAGCCCAATCATCGTGGTCACCGCGACACCCCGGCTGGAGGCGCAGGTCGTTCCGACGCCGCTGCCCCAGACCAGCGATTTGACAAATCTATTCGCATCAGCCGAGGCCCTGGCTCGCAATGGCTATCTGGAAGAAGCCGCCGATGCCTACCTGGGCTTGCTAAATGCCGGCGCGGACTTCAGCCCTGATCAACGCGCGGCCGCCATATTTCGTTATGGACAGATTGCGCTGCGGGCTGGCTATTTTCAGCAGGCCGCCGATGCCTTCAGCCTCTTCATCGCCGATTTTCCAAACGCCGCGGAAATCGCCCAAGCTTTCTTCTTGCGCGGTGATGCGCGTCTGGGTTTGTCGCTTTGGCAGCTCGCTATTGACGATATGCAGCAGTACCTGGCGCTGCGACCCGGTTTGATCGATAGCTATGCCTATGAACGCATAGCCGATGCCCAGATCGCTTTGGGCGAAGTCGCTGCGGCGCTGGAGAATTATGCGCTGGCTACCAAAGCCTTGCGCTCTGTGGTGCCGCTGCTGGCATTGCGCGAAAAAGTGGCGCAGATCTATCTCAATCTGGGCTACCCTGTCCAGGCTGTTGAGCAATACGATACCGTGCTGGCGGTCGCGCGCAACCAGCCGTATCGCGCCCATATCGCTCTCAGCGCGGCGCGGGCATTGCTGGAGGGCGAAGATAGAGCGTTGGCTGTTGCGAGCTTGCAAACTGTCGTCGCCGAATACCCCGGCACAGCCACCGCCTGGCAGGCGCAGGTGCTGTTGGACCAGCTGGGCTATGGTGCCGACCCGTTCGAGCGCGGAAAAGCGGCCTTTGCGGCTGGCGACTGGGCAGCAGCTGTCGATGCCTTCAATCGCGCCTTGGCAGCCGGCGGCGCAATCCCGGCCGAGCTGTACTTGCAGCTGGGGCGCGCGCAACGCAACCTAGGCGATAGCGAGGCGGCGACATCGGCCTTCCAGACCATCATCGATCACTATGCGGGCGATCCGCTGTTTGGCGAGGCTTTGCTGGAACGAGGGCGGACGCGCTTCCTGGCGAGCGACAACGCCGCTGCCATCGAATTGTATCTGGCCATCGCCGACGATTTTCCCGGGTTGGCTTCCACAGCTGGCGAGGCGCTTTGGCGGGCTGGCTATCTCTATGGGACAGGCGGCGAAACAACGCTTTCCAGGCAGATTTTCACTCGGCTGGCCGACAATTATCCGCAGCACGAATTGACGACCAGCGGCTTGTTCATGGCGGCATCGGCGGCAGTGCGCGAGTCGGACTGGTCTACCGCGGCGGCGCTGTATACGCGCATCGTCAGTTTGACCAGCGGCGAAGATCATGCGGCGGCGCAGTTGTGGCTGGGCAGGATCGCGCTGCGACTAGGCGATACGGGAGCGGCGAACAAGGCATTTGCACAGGCGATTGCGGCCGCCCCCGATAGTTATTTTGCGGCGCGCGCCGGCGACATACGCAGCGACAGGCAGCCTTTCCAACCACCGGCAACGCTCAATTTCGACTTTGACCCAGTTGCCGAGCTGGCTGAGGCAGAGCAATGGCTGCGCAGCACATTCGCCATCCAAGAGCCGGGCGACTTGTGGCGCTTGACCCCAGAGCTAGCGAGCGACCCTCGCTGGCTGCGCGGACGAGAATTATTTTCCGTAGGCGCAATTGATGAAGCGCTGGGCGAATTCGACGAGCTGCTGGATACGGCGCGCGCTGCTGGCAAAGCGCTGGACAGCTATCGTCTGGCCATCGCCCTGCGCGATATGGGCGCCTACCGCGAGAGCATCATCGCCGCTGCCGATGTCATCAACGCATCGGGGCAGGGCACTTTGGGTGCTGCGCCATTTGTCGCCCGCTTGCGCTTCCCAGCCTATTACATCGATCTGATCGCGCCCGTAGCGCAGAAACGCGACTTCGACCCGCTGCTGCTGTTGTCGTTGATCCGCCAAGAGAGCCTGTTCAATGCAACCGCCACGGCCGGTGCCGGCGAAAAAGGGCTGACCCAGGTGATCCCCGGCACGGCGCAATACATCGCCGACAAGTTGAACTGGCCAGACTATGAACACAGCGTGCTCTTTCGTCCTTATGCCGCAGTGGAATTCGGCAGCTATTATCTGGATGAGCAACTGGAGCTGTTTGATCAGAATCCGATCGTAGCGCTGGCTGCCTACAATGCGGGACCGGGCCGCGCCTACGACTGGCGCGCCTTGTCTGGCGACGACCCCGACTTGTTCATGACGACAATCACAATCGACTCCACGCGCAAGTATTTCCAATACATCTACCGCAACCACAACATCTACCGCGCGTTATACGGTGGAGGCTGAGGGCGACTGTCGCTCGCGATTTAACTATCAGTAACTGGATGGCACGAGGCGCATCTGGCCGGGGGCTGTGGTGTTTGTATTTGCAGGGCAGTCGGCATTCAGAAATCGGCTGATCGTGTTACACTGCAAGCAAGTGCTTCGCAGCGTGGGGTCAACATGCAAGCGCAGCGGCTATTGACACAGCTACAGGCACAGCAGAGCGCCGCCCTGGGCGAGGTATTTGGCAATCCCAGCTTCGCCGATACGGCCAGCGTGGCGGTGCCTTTTTCGCGTGTGCGGCGTGTGGCTGTCGTCACCGAATCTTTTTTGCCCAAGGTAGACGGCGTCGTCAAGACAGTCTATCTTTCTGTGCGCTATCTGCAAGACACGGGTCGCGAGGTGCTGGTCTTCGCGCCGGATATCGCTGTCGATCATGTCGGCGATTCGCAGGTCATCCCGCTGCCATCCATCGGCTTGCCCCAGGCACCCGAAACGCGCATGGCGCTGCCCAACCCCACGGTGGCCCGCCGCATCGAGGCATTCCAGCCGGATCTGATCCATCTGTTCAGCCCGGCGGCGATGGCAGTCAGCGGCATGGCGGCTGGTCGTCACCTCAATCTGCCCGTCATCGCCAATTATCAGACCGATCTGCCCGGGTATACGGGGCAATATGGCTTCCCGCGATTGTCGGGACCGGTGAATCGCTGGCTGCGCTATATTCACAACGGCTGCCACCTGACGCTCGCGCCCACGCGCACCACTATTCGCCAACTGCGCCGAGTCGGTTTCCGGCGTGTCCGACACTGGGGGCGGGGCGTGGATACAGAGCGCTTCAATCCTCGCTGGGCTGGTGCAGCTATGCGGCGGCGCTTGTTGAACGGCCGAGACCCGAATTCGCTGCTGTGTATATTCGTCGGCCGGCTCGCCACCGAAAAGCGCATCGACCTGCTGCTGGAGCTGGCGCAGACACCCGGCGTGGCGCTGACGATCATCGGCGATGGCGCGCAACGCGAGCAGCTGGAAGCCTTGTATGCCCACACCGATGTTCATTTCACCGGCTACCTGATCGGCGACGAATTGGCGCAAGCTTATGCCAGCGCCGATGCCTTTGTTTTTCCCGGCGAATACGAGACATTTGGACAAGTCATCCAAGAAGCCATGGCATCGGGTTTGCCCTCGATCGTCGTGGATGCCGGCGGCGCGCCCGATGTCATCGACGATGGCGCTTCGGGCATGGTGGTTGCGCCGACAGCCGCCGCCTTTGCCGAGGCTGTATGCAGCCTGCGCGACCAAACCTGGCTGCGCTCGCAGATGGCTCGCCGAGCGCGGACTCTGGCCGAAGAACGCCCCTGGTCGGCATTGATGGCGCAACTGGAACAATATTATGAAGAAGCCTACTGGCTAAACCGGCGTTTTGTGCGCCGCTTTGGCAGCACCCACTATCACCTGCCGCTGTCGATCCCGGCGCAGTTGGTGCGGCGTCCGCGTGGCTTGTCCTGAAAACCTGCGCGCCACGCATTTTCCCGCCCACAGAAAGGAAAGTTCATGCCACGCCAGCCCGCCAAACGCACTTTGGCGTTGATCGCGCATGATGGCAAAAAAGCCGATATGGTCGCCTTTGTGATGGATCACAAAGCCAGGTTGGGCGAATTTGACCTGGTGGCGACCCAGACCACCGGCCAGCTCATCCAAGACAAAGCCGGGCTGCCGGTCAAGTGCCTGCTGTCTGGTCCCTACGGCGGCGATGCGCAGATCGCGGCGATGGTGGCGGAAGGGCGCGTGAATGCCGTGTTCTTTTTCCTTGACCCCCTGGGCAAGCACCCCCACGACCCGGATATCCAGGGTTTGCTGCGCATTTGCAATGTGCACAATGTGCCTTTGGCGACCAACATCGCCTCGGCGGTGCTGTTGATCAATGCTTGATGCGCAGAATTTACATTCTTCTTGCGTTGCGCTCGCGGCAGTCGCGGCATAATTGAAGTCGGCAGCCTAGCCAAGTCACTGTGATGAAAGGCATTTGGTGGCGGAAAACGACCCCTCCATCCTTGATTGGGTGGAAAGCGCGAAACTGGGCGACCAGGAAGCATTTGCCGAGTTGGTTTATCTGTTCCAGGACCCGCTCTATAACTTGTGTTATCGTATGCTGGGCGAAAGCGGCGAAGCAGAAGATGCGGCGCAAGAGGCATTTTTGCGCGTCTACAATAACCTGCACCGCTATGATACGACGCGCAGCTTCAAAACCTGGTTGCTTTCTATCGCGTCCAATCATTGCATCGACCGCCTGCGCAAACGCCGTATGCACTTTGTTTCGATGGATGACGAACCGACCGCGGCCGCTCTGGCGCTGCGCAGCAATGATCCCTTGCCCGAAGAATCACTGATGCAAGGCGAACGCAGCGCCTATATCCAAAAGCTGCTGCAACGGCTCGAACCGCATTATCGACTGGCAGTGATCTATCGTTATTGGTATGGCTATTCGTATGCGGAAATCGCCAGTGAAACGGGCATGACCGTCAGCGCTGTCAAGAGCCTGTTGCACCGCGCCCGCCGCAAACTCGCAGAATTGCTGGAACCCGGCGATGTCAGTAGGCTGGCTGCGCCCACGCCGAGAGGAACCTGAGATGTCGGACGAGCGAAGCCCGCAAGACCAAGAAATGATGCAATCCGCAATCGACGGGCAACTGTCGGAAGAAATGGCGCGACGGCTGAAGGATGCGCTGGCGCGGGACAATGGCGCGGCACGCGAATACAACCGCCTGCAGCGCCTAGATAGCTTGTTGCAGCGAGCGCCTCATGAACGGGCGCCGGCGCGTTTGGCGGCCACCATCATGGCGCGCGTGGCCGAGCGCGTGCGGGCGCAGGCACAGCTGGCCGACCTGCCCCCCGAAACCCAGCGCATCATGATGCTCAGCTTGTCGGCGGCGATGATGGCGATGATGCCCATGCTGGAAGCGGCATCGTGGCTGGTGCTGAATGCCCAGCGCGATCCCGAATTGCTCAGCGATGTCATGCTCGAGACGATCGGCTGGATGTCGCTGGTCACCGACGCGCTGATTCA
>DAOUJB010000291.1:0-3327 GCA_034423155.1 Anaerolineae bacterium
CTCGACTTTACAACGCCGGGAATCTCGCCTTCCAGCGCCATTTCGCGGAAGCAGATGCGGCACAAGCCAAAGCGCCGGATATACGCGCGCGGACGCCCACACACCTTGCAGCGATTGCGCACCCGCACCGGGTATTTGCGCCGCTCTTCCCGATATTGCATACATTTCTTCGCCATAGATTCCCCTCTAGTTCCCCTGGAAAGGCATGCCGAGCAATGCCAGCAGTCTGCGCCCTTCCTCGTCAGTCTTGGCGGTGGTCACGATGGAGATTTCCATCCCGCGCACCTTGTCGATCTTGTCAAAGTCGATCTCCGGAAAGACCAGCTGCTCGCGCAAGCCGACCGTGAAGTTGCCGCGGCCATCCAGCTTTGCGGGCACGCCCCGGAAATCTCGGATGCGTGGCAGCGCGATATTGACGAGTCGGTCATACAGCGCCCACATGCGTTCGCGGCGCAGCGTCACCTTGGCGCCGATCGCCCGGCCTTCGCGCAGTTTGTAGGTGGCGATGCTCTTCTTGGCGCGCGTCACCACCGGCTGCTGACCGGTGATCGTCATCAGGTCTTGCACCGCGCCATCCAAGGAACGCGGCTCGTCAATGGCTTCGCCAACGCCGATATTCAGCGTGATCTTGCTGATAGTCGGCACTTGCATGCGGTTGGTGTAGCCGAACTCTTGCGTCAAGGTCGGCACGACTTCTTCAATATAGCGGGTGTACATGCGGTTTTCCATCATCGCCTCGCCCTGGCTACTCGATATCGCGGCCACTTTTTTTGCTATAGCGCGTCTTCTTGCCGCTTTCGGTCATGCGATAGCCGACGCGCGTGCGCTCGTCTGTGTGTGGGCAGACCAGCATCACATTCGACAAGTGCAGCGGCGCTTCGAAGTCCATGATCTGGGCGGGGATTTGTTGTCCACCGGGACCCGGCCGCGCCTTGCGATGCCGCTTCAAAATGTTGACGCCATTGACGATGACGCGGTTCTGCTTCACCAATACCCGGACGACCTCGCCGCGCAAGCCTTTGTCTCGGCCCGCGATGACCTCGACCATATCTCCCTGCTGAATTCGTTGCATTCGTCTGTCCTCTGTTACAAAGTCTCGGGCGCAAGCGAGACGATCTTCATGAATCCCTTGTCACGCAGTTCGCGCGCCACGGGACCAAAGACACGCGTCCCACGCGGATTCTCCAAGTCTTCGGCCAGCACCACGGCTGCATTGTCATCGAAGCGGATGGTCGAGCCATCGGCGCGGCGATACTCTTTGTGTGTACGCACGATCACCGCGCGCACCAGTTCGCCTTTTTTGACAGCGCCGCTGGTAGAAGCCGACTTGACCGTGGCAACCACAATATCGCCAACATAGCCGTACTTGACTCGCGAGCCGCCGATGACGCGGATGACCAGGATTTCCTGCGCGCCACTGTTGTCGGCGACTTTCATTCGCGATTCCGTCTGAATCATGGTTGTGCTCTCTCCGTTCTCGACAACGTGTCTGCGCCGGATTCAGCTGCCCAGCTCGGGCGGCGCTTCCAGCACGGTTTCGACCACCCAGCGTTTGCGCCTGCTGATGGGGCGGCTCTGGACGATGCGCACCAGCGCGCCAACGCCTACGCCCGTCTCGTCATGCGCCATCACCTTCTTTGTGGAGGTGACGACCTTGTGATACACCGGGTGCATCTTGCGGTTTTCGATGGAGACCACGACAGTCTTTTGCATCTTGTCGCTGACGACCGTGCCCACCAGGCGCTTGCGATTATTCGGCATTGCTCCCCCCTTGTCCGACCAGTTCCGCCGCCAGCTCCCGCTCGCGCAGGGCAGTTTTCAACCGGGCGATATCGCGCCGGGCTTTGCGGAACAGCGTGGTATCTTGTAACTCGCCCGATGCCTGCTGTATGCGATAGGTATACATCTCCACCTTGAGGTCCTCGATCCGGTCGAGGATGGCATCGTTGGATAATTCGCGGATTTCGTCCATGTACATCAGCTGACCTCCCGCCCGGAGATGGGATCAAAACGCTTGACGAACTTGGTTTTGATCGGCAATTTGTGCGCGGCGAGGCGCAGCGCTTCTCGGGCATCGTCTTCGGGCACGCCACTCATCTCAAACAAGATGCGACCTGGCTTGACCACACAGACCCACTTTTCAACCGAGCCTTTGCCTTTGCCCATGCGGGTTTCGGCGGCTTTCTGGGTGACCGGCTTGTCGGGGAAGATGCGGATCCAGACTTTGCCACGCCGGCGGATATAGCGCACCATGGCGCGGCGGCAGGCTTCGATCTGGCGGCTGGTGACCCAGCTGGGCTCCAACGCTTGCAAGCCATAGTCGCCAAATTGCACGACAGCGCCACGCCGGGCTTTGCCGCGCATGCGACCGCGCATCTGTTTGTTGTACTTTCTGCGTTTCGGCATCAGCATGGTTGCTGCTCTCCTCGCTTCTCGGCGACCGCTAGTTGCGGCGGCGTCTGCCATCGGGCTGGCTGCTGCGTTGCGCGCCCGTGCTAAACGGGTCTTCGCCCGGCAGGATGTCGCCCTTGTAAATCCAGACTTTGACGCCGATCTGCCCGAAAGTCGTCAATGCTTCGGAAAAGCCATAATCAATATCGGCGCGCAGGGTGTTGCGGGGCACGCGCCCGTCAAAGAGCCATTCACGCCGCGCCATGTCCGAGCCGCCCAGCCGTCCGCTGACTTCGATGCGGATGCCGCCAGCGCCTTGACGCATCGCCTGCATGATCGCGCGTTTCATCGCCCGGCTATGACCAATGCGCCGCACCAACTGGCTGGCTACATTGTCCGCCACCAGCTTGGCATCCAGATCGGGCTTGTCGATCTCGCTGACTTCGACTTTGACGGTCTTGCCGGTCATGTCTTGCAGCTGCTGGCGCATTTCTTTGACCGCCTCGCCCTTGCGTCCGATGATCAAGCCGGGACGCACGGTATTGATGGTGATAATCACCAGGTTGGGCTGGCGCTCGATTTCAATGCGCGAAACGCCGGCGCGCGTCGTCTTCTGGCGGATGAACTTGCGAATCTGCCGGTCTTCCATCAGCAAGTTGACGAAGCGATCGCCCTCTGCATACCAGCGGGCGTCCCATTCGCGGATTACCTTCAGACGAAAGCCTTTTGGATGAACCTTGCGTCCCATTAGTCTTCTTCCTCTCGTTCAGCCACCATCACCCACAGGTGCGATGTGCGTTTCAAACGCGGCTTGTAGCGGCCGCGCGCGCCAGCCTTGAAGCGCTTCAATGTCGGACCATCGCCGGCGTAGATCTGCGAAACAAACAGCTCTTCACGGTTGAGGTCGAAGTTGTTGACGGCGTTGGCCATCGCCGA
>DAOUJB010000292.1:0-4128 GCA_034423155.1 Anaerolineae bacterium
GCCAGCGCCCAGGAATGAGGCGGCGTCCAGTAGAAGATGATGGCGAACAAGATGAAGGCTTGCAGCTCCAGCCCGCCGTTTGCCGCAGCCCAGCCCACCAGCGCCGGCATGGCACCCGCTCCGCCGCCGATCAGGATGTTGGACACAGTGTGGCGCTTCAATAGCACGGTATAGACGACGACATAGTAGAATGCGCCGGCCAGAGCCAAACCCGCCGCCAGCCAATTGACAAACAATCCCAGCGTCAACGCCGACAATATCAGCAAGGCAATGCCGAAGCCCAGCGCGCGCCGAGCCGAAATGCGCCCGGAGGGAATGGGTCTGCGTGCCGTGCGCGCCATCTTGGCATCCAGCATGCGGTCGAGATATTGATTGATGGCGCAAGAGCCGCCCGCCGCAAATGCGCCGCCCAAAAGCGTGAACAGCAGCGAGTCCAGGGGCGGGATGGTTTCCGCAGCCACGATCATGCTGGTCAAGCAGGTGAAAACCAGCAGCAGCACGATGCGCGGCTTGGTCAGTTCGATATAAGCGCGTGGTTGGATGCTGATAGACAGTGATCGGCTCATGGCAGGCTCGTTTCAGCTGATGGATGCGCGTGCAGGGCAAGGCGCTCGATGACGAAGAGGCAGACCAACAAGCCCCAGACCGCCGCCGCCAAACCCACATGGATGGCACCCCAGGCGGGTCCCGCAGCGCTGATAACAAACATCGCGCCAACGCCGATTTGCAAGAGGTATGCCAGCGTCGCCGCCAGAGCAATGCGCCGGACGAGCGCCTCCCGCCGCCAGGCTTTCCAAAGCAGAATCAGCAGCGCAACCGCCATCGCCGCCACCGACAAACGATGCGTCATGTGGATGACAGCCAGCAGCCCCTCTTCAACCGGCAGCAAGACGCCCGCATAACACAGGGGCCATTCCACGCAAGCCAAAGTCGCGCCGCTGCCCCGCACCAATGCGCCAGTCAATATGATCAGCAGGGCAAAAGCCGCGTTGATGCCCGCCAGCGCCGGCAGAGAGGCGGCCGATCGCCCAGGCTGCGGATGATGCCAGGCGACCAGCGCCGCCGCCAGCAGCGCCGCCAGCAAGAGCATCGCCACGCCGAGATGCAAGGTTACGAAGGTGGGCGGCAGCTCCAGAAACACCACCACCGCGCCCAGACCGCTCTGCAGCAAAAAGAAAAATGCCGCCAAAGCCGCCAACTGCAACACGCGCGCATCTTGCTTGCGGAAGTCGCGCCAGGCCAGCGCGAGCGTCGCCAAGCCGCATAGGCCGATCAGCAGCGCAAACAGGCGGTGCAGCCACTCAATCCAGGCGGTGAGGTTGTCCAGTGGCGGGAAGATCGTGCCATTGCAGAGGGGCCAATCGGTGCCGCAGCCGAGTCCGGAGTCGGTGACGCGCACCACCGCGCCAAATACGATCAATGCCCAGGTCAAAGCCGCAGTGCCCAGCGCGCACCAGACGAATGAAGTCGATCTTGACTGGGGTGCAACACGCAATGTCATGGGCAGCCGCTCCCAACTGCGCTTACGCAGACTGTGGACGGGCTGCGGATTGTACCTATTTTCACAATCGCGCGCAAGGTGGGAGGAGAGGCCGGGTTATTTTACCCGGACCCCGGCCCCTCCCCGACGAGTCGGAGAGGGGATTTTCGGGTGCTGTTTCACAACATGGCGACAGAATCCGCGCGAGATTTGCCCGCTCCTGACCTGTCAGGGGAGTGAGGCAGCGATTCTCGCGCTGTCTATCCTCTGGCCGCGTCGATGGCGCGCTTCAGGAATACGCCGGCCATGGCGCTGCGGTAGGCTTCGGGATACGCGATATCGCCTGTCAGCCACTCGCCAATGTCATCGCTGACAGCCGCCGCCGCCGCAGCCAGCGCAGCATCATCCAGCGAGCTGCCAGCCAGCGCCGCTTCTGCCCCGGCGCATTTCACCGGCTTGACGGTTGCGCCACCGACCGCGATATCTGCCTGCGCGCAAGTGTCGCCATCCATCTTCAGGCAGACGGCGACGCCCACGATGGCGTAGCGCGAAGCGGGATGCGGCAGCTTTACATAGGCACATTGGCAGTCGCTGCAGTTGGGCAGGTTGACGCTCGTGATCAGTTCGCCCTCGTCCAGCGCCGTCTCGAAGAGATCGACGAAGAAGTCTCCCGCGCTGACGCTGCGAGAGCCAGCCGCGCCCTGGATATTGATCGTAGCGCCGCAAGCCACCAGCGCCGTCGGCGGGTCGGAAGCGGGGTCGGCATGGGCGATATTGCCGCCCAGCGTGCCAAAGTTGCGCACCGCCTGGTCGCCCACCATGCCACACGCCTGCGCCAAGGACGGACAAGCGCCATTGACCGCGTCCGAAGCGGCGATCTCGGCATGGGTCGCCCCCGCGCCGATGCTCAACGCCCCGTTCAGGCTGATGCCCTGCAGGGCGTCGATGCGGCTGATATCCACCAACTGGTCGGGCGTGGACAAGCGTAACTTCATAGCTGGCAGCAGCGAATGCCCGCCGGCGATGAACTTGCCATTTTCGCCGATGGCAGCCAGTGCGCCTTCTATGCTATCGGCGCGCTGATAATCAAATTGTTGTGGCCACATTTAGACCCCTCCGTTTGCATTCTGTATGGCTTGCCAGACTTTTGCCGCTGTCAGTGGCATGTCGATCTGCGCGACGCCCAGCGGCGACAGCGCATCCAGCACGGCATTATACACCGTCGGCGTGCTGGCGATGGTGCCGGTTTCGCCAACGCCCTTGACGCCCACCGGGTGATGTGGCGATGGCGTCACCGTCTCGCCCAGCTCGAAGTTGGGGAACATATCGGCTTTGGGCATGCAGTAGTCCATCATCGTGCCCGTCAGCAGTTGCCCGCTGTCGTCATAGATGACGCCCTCGCACAGCGCCTGCGCGATGCCCTGCACGACCCCGCCGTGAATCTGCCCGGCCACGATCTCCGGGTTGATCTGCGGTCCGCAGTCGTCAACGGCGATATAACGCTGCAAGTCGATGTTGCCCGTAACTGGGTCGACTTCGACGATGGCGATATGCGTGCCAAAGGGATAGACGAAATTGGGCGGGTCATAAAATTGCGATTCCTCGAAGCCGGGGTCCATGCCTTCGGGCATATTCCAAGCCAGGTGCGCCATCAGCGCGACTTCCTGGATGCTCTGCGCCTGGTCGGGCGATCCCTTGACCGAGAAGCTGCCGTCTGCGTATTCGATGTCGTCGGGGTTGGCTTCCATCAGGTGCGCCGCCAGCACGCGCGCTTTCTCTTTCAGCTTGCGCGAGGCTTGCGCCAAGGCCGCGCCGGTGACGGGCGTCGTGCGGCTGCCATAAGTGCCCCAGCCCATGGGCGTCTCGGTGGTGTCGCCGTGAATCACCTCGATGTCATCGACCGGGAAGCCGAGCTCCTCGGAGATGATCTGCGCCAGGGTGGTTTCGCTGCCTTGCCCATGTGGCGATGCGCCGATGAGCGCTTGAACCTTGCCAGTCGGCGTGACGCGCAATGTCGCGCTTTCCCACAGACCGCCCTGGAAGCCGACCGCGCCGGCCACCTGGCTGGGTCCCAAGCCGCACATTTCAGTGTAGGCCGTGACGCCGATGCCCAGGTAGCGGCCAGCTTGCAGCGCTTGTGCCTGCTGCGCGCGGAAGTCGTCATAGCCGGCCATGGCCAGCGCTTTGTCGAATGCCGCTTCATAGTCGCCGCTGTCATAGATGAGCGTGGTGGCGACTTCGTAGCCGTCTTCGAAGGGCGGAATGAGGTTCTGGCGGCGCAGCGCGACCGGGTCCATATCCAGCGCGCCAGCCACTTTGTCCACCATGCGCTCCAGCAAGAAAGTGGCTTCGGGGCGTCCAGCGCCACGATAGGCATCGGTGGGCGTGGCATTGGTCATCACGCCGATCGATTCGCAAAATACATTGTCGATTGTGTAGGGACCAACATAGAGCAAACCGTGAAGGATGGTCGGGATGCCCGGCGCCGCTGTGGACAGGTAAGCGCCCATGCCGGCGTAAACAGTCGCGCGCACGCCCAGGATCTTGCCGTCATTGCTGGCGGCCATGTCCACGAATTGCACATGGTCGCGCCCGTGAATGGTGGTGAGGTAATTTTCGCTGCGGGTTTCTGCCCAGCGGATCGGCAC
>DAOUJB010000293.1:0-5710 GCA_034423155.1 Anaerolineae bacterium
TCGGCATTGTCGCCTTTGCGCGGTCCCAGCTTCAATATGCGCGTGTAGCCGCCGGGACGATCGGCATACAAAGGCGCGAGCTCGTCAAACACCTTGCCGACCAGCACGCGGTCATTGTTCAGTCGGCGGGCGACCTGGCGGCGCGCATGCACAGCGATCAATTCATCGCCGCGCGCTTCGGCCTTGGCCAGCCCACGTTTGGCAATGGTGATCAGCCGCTCGGCATGCCCTTGCACAAACTTGGCTTTGTGAAAGGTCGTGCGGATGCGTCCGCGCTTGAGCAGCTCGGTAGCCAGATTCATGCGCAGCGCTTTGCGGTGGCTGCTGCTGCGGTTGAGCTTCTTGCCGTGGTGTCGGTGTCGCATGTTTCGCGCCTCGCTAGTCGCTTATTCCGCCCTGTCGAGGGGCCAATAATTCTTTTCCGCCAGCTTTTCGGTGAGCTCGTCCAGCGATTTTTCGCCGAAATTGCGGATTGCCAGCATGGCATCGGGTCCGCGATGCAGCATATCCAGCACATCGCCCACCGAAGTGATGCCGGTGCGCTTGAGCGAATTGAAAACGCGCACGCTCAAGTCCAGCTCCTCGATCGGTTTGTCATAGAGCGGCGGGTAGGTCGGTTCGTCGTCGATCGGCGTGGGCAACTCGATAGCCTGGAACCATTCTTCGTCCACGCCAGCGATGACCTTGAGGTGGTGCATCATGATCTGCGCCGATTGTGCCAAGGCTTCTTGCGGGCGGATGGTGCCGTCAGTCCAAAGCTCCAGCACCAGGCGATCATAATTGGTGCGCTGCCCGACACGAGCCCGCTCGACCTCGAAGTTGACGCGCTTTATGGGGCTGAAGATGGCATCAACCGGCAGCTCGCCAATGGGCAAGCGGCCACGATCTTCGGCCGGGCTGAAGCCGCGACCACTGCTCACCTCGAATTCCATTTCGATTTGGGCATCGCGGTCATCGACACTGAACAGATAGAGGCTGGGATTCTCGATTTGCACTTCTGGCGGCGCAGCGATGTCGCCAGCAGTCACAGTGCCTTCTGCGCCACGGTATTCGAGCCGCATACGCGAGCTTTCGACGCCGTGCAACACCAATCGCAACTGCTTGAGCTGCAAGATGAACTGGGTCATATCTTCGCGCACGCCGGGAATCTTGGAGAATTCGTGATGCACATCAGAGACGCGCACACTGGTCACCGATGCGCCGGGCAGCGAAGACAACAAAACGCGCCGCAGCCCGTTGCCCAGCGTCAAGCCATAGCCGCTTTCCAGCGGACCGATGACAAAGCGCCCATAGTCGCGCGTGGGGTATTCGCACTCGACTTGATGCGGCAGCACCATATTGGCGGTTACAGAGTTCGTCTCGGCCACAGCCGGTCCGAAATCTGGCTGAGTTGCAGGAAACACCATAGGGTCGTTAATGCCTTTCGACTAGACGCGCCGACGTTTGGGCGGCCGCACGCCATTGTGCGGCACGGGTGTCACATCACTGATAGAGCGAACTTTCAAGCCGCTCTGCTGGATAGACCGGATGGCGGCTTCGCGGCCCGGACCGGGTCCCTTGACGAAGATATCCACTTCTTTCATACCGTGCTGCTGCGAGTTGGCGGCGGCTGTTTCTGCGGCCATGCGCGCGGCATAAGGTGTGTTTTTGCGGCTGCCAGTGAAGCCCGATGTGCCAGCGCTCGCCCAAGTGATCACATTCCCAGGCTGGTCTGTCATGGAAACGATGGTGTTGTTGAAAGTCGCATAGATATGCGCCTGACCGTAGGGTATGTTTTTGTAAACTCGCCGGCCAGTGCTACGACTGGTTCTTCTCGCTCTTGCCATGCAGTTGCTCCATTTGCCTACTCATTGCCCATGCATTTTGTGCGCCTGCGCACCTTAGCTTCCCGCACGCGAATGGCAAGCGGACACATCCTATAGCGTGCGCGATGAGACTATTTTTTGGTTGCTCCGCGCCGCCGCCCGCGCCCTGCGACTGTTTGCTTCTTGCCGCGCCGAGTCCGCCCGTTGGTGCGTGTCCGTTGGCCCCGCACAGGCAAACGCCGCCGATGCCGCAAGCCGCGATAGGAGTTGATCTCCATCAGGCGCTTGATATTGAGTTGAGTCTGCCGACGCAGGTCGCCTTCGGTTGTCAAGCTGCCGATCAATTCACGCAAGCGCTGCACTTCGCTTTCGCTGAGATCGCGCACGCGCGTGCTGTGATTAATGCCGGCGCTGTCCAACAGGCGCTGGCTTGTCGATCTGCCGATGCCATAGATATAAGTCAAACCAATGACGACGCGTTTGTCGCGCGGCAGGTCTACCCCTTCGATTCTCGCCATGGGTGCGTCTCCTAGCCCTGCCTCTGCTTGTGCTTGGGATTGTCACAGATAATCATAACGCGGCGCTTGCGCTTGATGACCCGACACTTGGGGCAGCGCCGCCTGACGCTCGCTGATACTTTCATTGGCTGTTCCTCAATACTAAGTCCGGCATACACTGGCGCGCTGCACCACGCCGCCTGGCCTGCTGACAACGAAAGAGCAGTGTAGCACAAGCCTTCACGCAGGTAAAGGACAACTTTTGCGCATCAGGAATTCATCACTCGCTATGGAAGGCGGGCGGATGCAGCGCTTCGACGCAGCTGCCATCGGGTTGCGCTGTCGGCTGTCTCAAAAAGGACCTCGCTATCTGATCGGCGCAATCGCTGCTGCCCAACGCGCCATGACCGACAGCCGGGAAGACAACATGCCAGCTGGCGCTCAAGCTTTGCGCGGCGGCTTCTGCCCAACCTGGCGGCGTTATCGGGTCGTAGGCGCCAGAAAGCAGCAAAGTCGGGATATCGCTGACGACTGGCAGTTTGTGGCTCGCATCGGCAGCTGGCACATCCCAGACGCGGCAAAGGTCGATTGTTTGCAGAGCGGCTTGGGTAAATGCGCTGTCGAAGCGTGGCGGCAGTTCCGCGCCCGCCGCAATCACATCGTCAGCGCGGTCGAACGCGACATCTTCGGCGCAAATGACGCTGTAATGCAAGCCCTCGCTGTCGTCATCATAATCCAAGAGGAAGTCGGCTGGCGGCGGGTCATTGCTTTGCGCATCGAGTGGCATTGGCGGAAAGTAGTCATATCCGCCAGCGGCATGAGCGCTGATCATCGCAGGCAACCAGGGCAGCAGGCTCGTGTCGTACAACAATCCAAATACATAGTTGACCCAGACTTCGCCGTCCATCCTGGTCGCTTCGCCGCTCTGCAAGAGCGTGATTTCGGCCGGCTCGTGACTGAGCTTCTCAATGAGTTGGTGGAAGCTGTCGCGCAGACCCGGATAGGCATCTCGGCAGCGTGGATCGGCGGCGCAATCGGCAAACAGCTGTTCAAATGCGCGCGCGCCGTTGGTGGCTTGGTCTGTCAACACCTGTGCTTGGGGCGGAAAAACGCCATCCAGGATCAGCGCCCGCAGCCGCTGGGGAAAATCTCGTACCAATATCAGCGCCAGCCGCGTACCATACGATAGGCCATAGACATTGACGACGGGCAGGTCCAGCGCCGTGAGCAGATCGTGCACATCATGCGCATTGGCGGCCGTGTTGAAATCCGCCAGGTCGATGCCAGCCGCCAGCAACCGCGCCCGACAGGCTGCCAGCGAGCTTCTGCTGTTCGCCTCGCTGATCTCCGGACAATTCAGCGAAGGCCGGGACAAGCCCGTGCCCCGCTGGTCGATCAAGATGAGCTCGTATTCGGTTCGCAGCGCCGAGCCGAGCAGGTTTTGCAGAGACGCCGATGCTGCGCCGCCCGGACCGCCTTCCAGATAAATGACCGGCGCATTGCCGCGATCGTGCAGCGCCGCCAGCCGCAGCACAAACAGCTGCAACATCGGACTATCCGCGCCCACTGCACGGTCTGCTGGCACATGCAGAATGCCACATTGGATTGCGTCGAGCGCGTCATGAGCCATCCAAAGCGCGATTGCCGGACAATCGGTGCTTTCGTAATGCGGACTGGTGTCGCTTGAAGACGCCGAAGCCTGCCCCAACCAGACGAATAGGATGAATAATCCTGACAGAATCCGCGTTATGATGGGCTCCCCGCGGTCAAGATGCGCGGACCCACCTCGGTGATGGCGATCGTGTGTTCGAAGTGGGCCGTTAACGAGCCATCTTTGGTTGCGACCGTCCAGCCATCGTCCAGCTCGATCAGTTCGGGTCGGCCAGCGATCAACATGGGTTCTATGGCGTAGGTCATGCCGACCTGCAAATCATAATCTTGCCATTGAAATTTGCTTTTGCGACTGTGCCACCAATTGGGCACTTGGGGCGCTTCGTGCATGGCGCGTCCAACGCCGTGCCCGGTGTATTCCAGCGCCACGCTGTAGCCCATGCGCCCGGCGGTTTTGGCAGTCGCTCTGGCGACATCGCTGATGCGCTTGCCCAGCGTCGAAGCCGCGATGGCTGCTGCCAGGGCCGCCTCGGTGGCTTGCATGAGCCGTCGCGCCGCCCGCGACACTTGCCCGACCGGATGTGTATAAGCCGCATCGCCGATGAATCCGCGATAATTGCAGGCGAGATCGATGCCGATGATATCGCCTTCGCGCAGGATTCGCGACTCGGACGGGATGCCATGCACCAGCTCGTGATTGATTGAAGCGGTGATGGTGGCAGGATAGGGAGGTCGCTCGCCTTGCACATAACCGAGGAAGCTGGGCTCTGCGCCATGGTCGCGCAGGACCGTCTCGGCGATGGTATCGAGCGTCTTGGTATCGACACCCGGCGCGACAGCCTGCCGCACCGCTTCGTGCGCTGTGGCGACTATCCGCCCCGCCTCGCGCATGATCGCGATTTCTTCGGGCGTTTTGAGCACGGGCGCTGGCTGTTCTTCGGCGGCTTTCGCGAACATCAGGCTTGGTCCAGCGCGCGCTCGATTTCTGCCCAGACCGCTTCGATGCTTTGGTCGGCGTTTATCTTGCGCAGGAGTCCCTTGGCGGCATAATAATCGATCAGCGGCTGCGTCGTCTGTAGAAATGTATCGATGCGCTTGATGATGGCATCGGCGCTGGCATCATCGGGTCTGCGCTTGAGCGGCGCATCGCTGCCAGCTCGGGTCGCTTGCAGACGCGGGGGAAATCGTCCGCTTTCATCGGCCAGCCAGTTGAAATCGACCTCTTCGACCTTGTAATAGCAATTGTAGCTGCTGCCATCTTCTGCGGTCACCCGCCCAAAGGCGCGTTTGAAGGCGACATACAGGTCCAGTTCCAGCAGCAGCACTGCATCGACGTTCGCGCCTTGCTGTGCCAGATGCTTTTCCAGGAAAGCGGCTTGCGCCTGGTTGCGCGGGTAGCCATCCAGGATGACGCCGTTGCGGGCATCGGGTTGCGCCAGTCGGTCGGCGACGATGGCATTGGTGGTGTCGTCATCAATGAGAATGCCCGCCGCCATGAGGTCTTGCACTTTGCGAGCCAGCGCATCGCTGCGTGTGCGCATCGCCCGGAACAAGTCGCCGGTCGATACTTGCGGGATGCCATAGCGCGTCTCGATTCGTTTGGCTTGCAAGCCCTTGCCAGCGCCCTGCACACCCATCAATATCACATTCAAGCTCATAAGTTGGCTCACCCCACTCTCATCCACGAGCTGCGGACAAAAATAGAGCCGAGCATTCGCAGCGCCCGGCTCCAGGATCGAAAATGGCTCGTCCGCGACTAGCGCATAAAGCCTTCGTAGTTGCGCATGACCAACTGCG
>DAOUJB010000294.1:0-9682 GCA_034423155.1 Anaerolineae bacterium
CTTGCGCCGCTGGCTGCCCAGCCCAGGATAGCCGCCGACCACATGCCCGCGCCACCGCCCGCATGCACGATCTGCAAGCCGCCCTCGCGAAACTTCGACACGCGCCGTCCAGCCATAGCCGCCGGCATTCCCTCGGCGATATCATCCGCGCCGGTCACGATTTCTCCCGCATCCATGCGCAGGTTACCGTCCAATTCCTCACTGAAGCTCGCCTTGCTCCAGCCAGCCTCGCGGAAGACGCGCATGTGCTCGGGTGAGATCACCAGCAGCGCATCGGGACCGCCATAGAGCTTGGGATGGTGCAAACCGCGCAGCAACCCCGCCAAGCTGCGGGTTAGCGACTCGGGCTCGCGCGATTTCTGGTCGCCGACCGCATGCACGCCGCCACCCGCAAAGAGCGTCACGGTCGATTGCTCGGGAGCGAATCCGCGTTCGACCGACAGCGACTCCCAGTACGAGTCATGTTCGCGCTCGGCAAAGCAAAAGCCGATTTTGCCGGGCTGCCCCAGTGTTGCGCGATCGACGCCACCCGGTTTGCCGCCGCCGACATTGCGAATCACCAGCTGCAGGGCGCGGCCGATGGTGGCATTGGCGCGGTTGCCCTGCCCCAGCACATTGTGCGCGCTGTTCATGCCGATTTCGCGGGTGATTGGCCCATTCACGATGACGACGGGCGCGGCAAAATATGTGGTCGCCAACAGGCCGTGCATGCAGAATTCGTCCAGGCAGGCCGCTTCGACCGCCGCCAGCACCACAGGAAAATAGGCCGGTTTGCAGCCGGCCATGACGGCATTGATGGCGACTTTTTCCACGCTGCAGGGCGCGAAATCGGACGGGATCGCCCCGATTATTTCGTCCGGGGCGCGCGTCGTCCCAGCCAGCATGCGCAGGACACGGTCTTCTGTGGGCGGCACGACGGGCAAACCGTCCGACCAGCCGCGCTCGAAGGCCAGTTCGTGCTCGTCCTGCAGCGGGGCGACTTCGATGCGGCGCGCTTGCAACAGCGTATCGCCGAACTTGTAAGCCAGCTTTTCGGGCATACCAGGATCAACCGACTTCGAGCCGCAGCCAGGGCTAAAGGCGGTAATGCCAGCGCCCAATGCGGGGTTATTGGTCAGAGCACGCCAATCATCGCGCTTCCAGCCGATCAGCCGCTCAACTTCCACCCCGGCTTCGGCGCGGATTATCGTGGGCACGATTTCGATATCGAGGCGATACGACGCTTCCAGTTCGCGGTCGTCGCGCACAGCGGGGATGCCAGGCGGAAAAGCTGGATCATCCTGCGAATAGGTCACACAGTCGCTAGCAGCTGCCAACTGCTGCAAGACCGGCGCGATGAGCTGGCAGGTTTCGCAGTCGCGCTTGACGATGACGATGAATCCGCTGAAATCGGCGGGGATGGCTGACATGGCTGGTTCCGTCTGGCTGTCGAATTGTATTGTAGCAGCTATGCACAGAATCCGCGCGTGCTTTGCCACTCCCGAGCAGAAGGCATCTGGAGTCGCGATCGTGAAACAGGTATACTGTCCCTCATCATGAAACTATCGGACATCTTTAGCGAAGGGTCAGAAGCGCGCCGGCTATTCGGCAAAGTATATGCCTTCGGCGCAATCGGCGTGATCTTATTATCGTTGCTGCTGCTGGCGTTGGCCACGCGCGGCGGTTAATCTCAGTAGCCGTCTTTGCCTTCCGCCCAATACGCTTCCAACGAAACACCCAAGCCATCGGCGATGCGGTTGACATAGGCGTAATAGGCGGCCACCTGCGCGATATCCAGGATGGCGCGGTCGCCGAAGCCCTGGCCGCGCAAGGCAGCGACATCCGCTTCGATCATATCGCTCGGCGTAGAAGTGAGCTTGGCGGCGTAATTCAGCATGGCGCGGTCGGCAGATGTCAAGGCGGCGCGGGTATAATCACGCTCGATCTGGTTGGTCAGTTCATCGTCCCCCGTCAACTGACGCAGGTTGCGCGCATGATGCCGCAGTCAGTATTCGCAGCGATTGATGGCGGAAACGACTACGCCGATCATCTCGCGCTGGGCGAGGCTCAAGGGTCCTGCGCCATGCATCAGCGTCTTGTACAAGTGCAGGTGGTCAATCAGCGACTGCGGGTGCAGGCTGTGAATCTTCATAATGTGGTCGACATGATCGCTGCCAGGATCGCCGGCTCGCTGATAAGCGCGTTTCAGGTCGCCACTGGCATCGGCTTCGGCAATGGTCTCGATCCAGGCGATTCGCTTTGGTGGCATGCTGTTTTCCTTTCTGCCCCCTGGCTCGATGGGGCAGCAATGCGGACGAGTCAACGCCTCGCCCCTACGACGTGACGCAAGATATCACGCGTCAATGAACAGCGGTACATTCAGCTTCCAGGCGACAAATAGGGCGTGGAAGAGCGCCGCCAACTCGCGAATGCAGCTGTCGGGGTTGGCTGGCAATTCCAGGGTGAAGGGCGTGCGCTGGCGGATGTCTGGCGCATGCGACGAGATTTCTTGGATCTGCTGAGCTTCCAGATCGCGGTCGATCGCGCCGAAGAAGAGCAGCAGAATCCCGGCGTGATTGGGGATGATGCGCTCGCCAACGCCCAATATCATCTCCAGCGCTTGATCGCCCGACACGCGCAATTCGCCCAGGCGGCGGCGGGCGGTTGTCGGCAGCTCAAAGTAGGTGCGGCTCTCGTCGGTCTGTCGCAGTGCGCGCAGCGATGCGCCGTCATAGCCGAGCGTCTGAATGCCCTGCTTCAACAACAGCCAGACCAACGGCTCGTCGGGCACAGGCAAGCGCTCCAGCAGCCAATTCTCGGCGAGCGCGCTGATGGGATAGCGCACAAAGCCAACGCAGCCATAAGCGCCCGCCCCGCGACTGGCCGGACAAGTCTGGCAATGATGAGCCTGGCTTTCCAGGTCGCTGGCATAATCCAAAGCGTCATTCACGGCGATGAGTTGAATCTCGCCGGGCTGGCCTGGCGTGCTGCGCGAGAATTCGAAGTGCATCTCGGCGGTGGGGCGCTCGTCGCCGCTGGCACGGTGCGATGCGATGACCGATTCGGCTTGAGCCCGCTCTTTGATGCGCTGCACGATACCCGCAGCCGACAACGCGCGTTTGGGTGCGCAGTCGAATTCAATGATGCTGTCGATAGCCAAGGCGCGTGCTCTCCTCTGTGATTGGCGGTCAGTTTAGCATAAGGCTCAGATTTGGTCGTAACGCCGCAAAGCCAGCAGGGCGTTGATGGTCGTCATGGGATACCACTGCGGCAGTTCGTGCTGGTCGCGCCAATGTCCATCGCTCTGCTGTGCGCGGGCCAAGTGGTCGAGACAGCGCTCCAGGATACTCGACGGCAGTGCCTGGGCGATCAAGGAATCGGGCGCAGGCGCAAAGGCAAAGAGCGAATCGTATTGCGATTCCGGCAATTTCTCCGCGCAGGCCAGGATGTTGTCGATTGTGGCGCGCTGGTATTCCGCCAGGGAAGGAAAGTCGTCGATGGCGAAGAAAAAGTCGTAGGCGTGATAAGCCATGAAGAGCCATTCGTTGGCTTTGATGGACTCGCTCGTGACATGGTTCATCACCCAATTCTTGGTCCTTTCCACCAGCGTTGGCGAGGCGCGGTTGAAACGGATCAGGTTGCCGACGATGCTGTCTGGCAGGGTTTGTCCGCCGCTTTCAAGCCACCAGGGTGCCAGCGGATAATCGCGCGTCTGAGATGGATTGCGCAGTGTGCCGTCCGCGTTCATTTGCGCCTCGACCCAGGCGGCCGTTCCGTCCAGCAGATCACCGGGAGGAATTCCGCAATGCCGCATGATCCCAAGCAAGTATTCCAAGGCCAGCGCATTGGATTGCGGCGCTTTCAGGTCGTGCTCGAAGCCGTGCCCGAAGCCGCCGTCAGGATTTTTGTAGCACAAGATGACTTGGTGCAGCCGTTCCAGACTGCCGCTGTCAAAGAGCCAGGCGAATAGCGCGCGCTCAAATAGCGTGCCCTGGCGATAGACAAATTCACGCGCTTTGTCTTGGTCGATAGACATGGCAACTCTCCTGCAGGTGATTAGGCGGTCGAAAAGCCGCGACCTTCAGACATATTGGCGGATTATGTCGACAAGTTCCGTTGCGCGGTGGCGGAAGGTATGCTGCTTCAAAACCCGTTCTCGCGCCGCCTTGCCGATTGCCCCTCGCGCTGCATCGTTGCGCAGCAGAAACTCGTAGCGATCCAGCGCTTCTTCAGCCGAGTTCACGATGACCAGCTCTTTTTCTGGCTCGAACCATTCTTCGATACCAGCATAGGGATTAGCGACGATGCATGCGCCCAATGCGCCCAGTTCGAATGGTCTGGATGAAGACGAAGCGTACAGATTGGCATGCGCCCCGCGCGTGATGCACAAATTGAGCTTGCTGCGACAGATATATTCGCGCAGTTTGCTAAAGCTGAGATAGGGCAGTTTCTTCACTGCGCCCAGATCGCCCAGCTTCGTGCCGCGCACAGCGAATCGATAGTTGCGCAGTTGGCTGGCTGGCGCGGTGATCAGGCTGTCGATCCACTCTTCGCGGTATTCGCGCCCATGCCCATAGAAAAGCAAGTCGATATCCTGCGCCGGCACAGCCACGGGGCGGAAAACATCGGGATCCGCGCCGTACCACAGCGTATGCGCATTTGCCGCGCCCAATTGCCGAAGCAAGTCTTCGCCGCCGCTGCTATTGCTGATAAAAGCTGCGTATTCGCTCAAATCTGCGCCTTGATAGATGCGAAAGCCAGACGCGAATCCCTGCATGGTTGGCAGGCTGGCTGGCACATCGCCATCGTAGAAAAAAACGGGCACATCAAAGGTCTGCGACAGATAGCTGGGCACGCCCCGCAGGTGATTGAGCGGCACGCTGATGAACAGGATGGCGCAGATATCGTCCTCGCGGCGCAATATTCGCGACAAGTGGTCGCGCCAGAGCGGAGCAATCAGCTTTTGAGCTGTGGCGCGCACAACAGAATCCGACAAGGAATCGCGCGAGGCCGCAGCGGGATCTTTGACGGCTGACTGTGGTCGCAGCCTTCGCAAGAACTCCCGCGCCGATTTGAAAGCTTGCCCTTGCCAGCGGGCTGGATTGGCCTCGGCACGCCACCACAAGCTGTCGATGGCTGGTCCTTGATATGGCGCGGCGATAACCTCGACGCCGATCTCATAGAGTCCTTTCAGCAACTGCCACCAAGCCGGCGTGGCGCTGAACGGCTCGTTCAAGTCAAGTGAAGATACAACGACCAGGAATTTCATCACGCATCTGCATCCGCGAAGCCAAGCTGGCGGTCATTGTACACCACTCGCTCGCCAAAAGACGCAGCGCGGATGCTCGGACAGGACAAAGGTCAAACTTTCCCTGTCCAGCCGCTGCATACAGGATTGCAAGAGACGCAAATTCTAGGTATAATTTGATATAGTCGCTAGGGTTTTGCGGCTTGCCTCTATTCAAGTAACCAGGAGAGGGAAACAATGAAGAAGGTATTACTTTTGTTCACCACGATTAGCCTGCTGTGCATCTTCAGCCTGCCCGCTATGGCAGACGGACACTGCATGGACGAGCTGGGCTGCGTAGAAGTCGGCCCAGATGAGCCTATCGTCATCGCCTCCATCTTGGCCATGTCTGGTCCCGCGTCTTTCTATGGCGCAGATTCGCTGGGTGGCATCGAGCTCGCGATTCTCGGGCGGGATGGCATGCTGCTGGGCAGAGATATCGAATTGGTTGAAGAAGACAGCCACTGCGCTGCCGAGGGTGGTCAAGCGGCTGCACAGCGCGTCGCTGCCGACGAAACAATCGCCGGCGTCATCGGCACAACCTGCTCGGGCGCGGCACAAGGCGCGATGCCCATCATCAGCGAAGCAGGTATGTTGATGATTTCTTCGTCCAATACTTCGCCCAGCTTGACCAATGCCAACTCCGACGAAGGCGGCACCTACTATCCGGGCTACTTCCGTACCGCGCACAACGATCTCTTCCAGGGCGCGATGGGCGCGCAATTCGCCATCGAACAGCTTATGACTGGCGCTGTCGCGACGATCCACGATGGCGATCCCTATACCGAAGGTCTGGCGGTCGTTATGGCGGAAACATTTGCCGAGATGGGTGGCGATGTCGTCTTCCAAGGCGCTGTCAGCAAGGGCGACACCGACATGAGCGCGATCCTCACCGAGATCGCCGCCAGCGGGCCCGCGATCATCTACCTGCCCGTTTTCGTGCCCGAGTCGGAATTCCTCATTTCTCAGGCGGCGAACACGCCCGGTCTGGAAGGCGTCTTGACGATGACTGCTGATGGTAGTTTCTCCGTCACTTTCGCCCAAAATACGGGAAGCGCCGCAGTCGGCACCTATATGACTGGCCCCTATGTAGCTGGCGATGCCTACGATGCCTTCTTGGATTTGTGGGCAGAAGAACAGCCCGGCGGCACCGATGCGCCACCGAGTGGCTTCCACGCCCACGCCTATGACGCCACCAATCTGCTGCTGGACGCCATTGAAGCGGTCGGCGAAGAAGGCGATGATGGCACGCTGACGATCGGCCGCCAGGCGCTGCGCGATGCCATGGCCGCAGTCGAGGATTACAGTGGCTTGACCGGCATGCTGACTTGCCAGGAAGAATCTCCCTATAGCGGTGACTGCGCGACTGGTACAGCGTTGGCTGTATTCCAGATTACCGAAGCGCAAGTCAACGATGGCGACTGGCCGCCGCCAATCGTCTGGGATCTTTCCATGTCCATGAATATGGACGAAGGCTAGCGCCTGTCATCCGAAGTAGGCACGATCTGCAACATTGTGGACAAGCCAGGACGCACGGGTGTTCTGGCTTGTTCCCTGTAAACTGTCATTTATTCAAAGCGCAACCACTTGAATGGGAAAGCCTGCCATGTCCAGAACCAGCTTGATCTTGTTGATTATTGCGTTGATGCTCGGCTTTGCTGTGCCGGTTGGGGCGCACACGGACTGCGAAGACTCATTGGGCTGCGTCGTACTGGGCGCGGACGATCCGATTGTGATCGGCACGATGTTGGCTGTTTCTGGCGCTAACTCGGCGCTGGGGCTGGATGCGCAAGGCGGTGTCGAGCTGGCGATTGATGCGCGTGGTGGCATGCTGCTGGAGCGCGAAATTGAGCTGGTGGCAGAAGACAGCTTGTGTACGGCGGAGGGTGGCCAGGCCGCTGCCCAGCGATTGGCGGCCGACCCCAGCATCATCGGCATCATCGGCACCAGTTGTTCAGCCGCGGCGCAGGGCGCTTTGCCTATCGTCAATGGGGCCGGCATGCTGATGATTGCGCCTTCCAATACCTCGCCCAGCCTCACCGACTCAGATACAGAGACCGGCGGCGTGCATCTACCCGGTTATTTCCGCACCAGCCCCAACGACTTGGTCCGCAGTGCAAAGGCAGCCGAATATGCGATCAAGGTATTGGGTGCGCGTGCAGTGGCGACTGTGCACGATGGCGACACCTATACCGAAGGCGCAACCCGCGTGATGGCGCAGCGCTTTGCTGAGTTGGGCGGCGAGGTCGTGTTCCAGGGCGCGATCAACAAGGGCGATACCGATATGACCGCCGTCCTCACCGAGATCGCGGCCAGCAGTCCAGATATCATTTATTTCCCGCTGTTTGAGCCCGAGTCCAACTTTTTTGCCGCGCAGTGGGCGACCACGCCTGGCTTGGAAGAGGCAGTGATGATGACGGCGGCCGCCAGTTTTGTCGAGGCTTTCCCCGAAAATACCGGCAGCGCGGCTATCGGGTTGTACATGACGGGTCCGCTGATCGGTGGCGATGCCTACGAAGACTTCCTGGAAATCTGGCAGGATGAATTTGGCGAATCGCCGGCCGGTGGCTATCACGCCCATGCCTACGACGCCACCAATATCCTGCTCGACGCGATCGCAGCAACTGCTGTGGTCGGCGCTGATGGCGACTTGTCGATTGGCCGGGGCGCGCTGCGCGATGCGCTGCATGCAGTGGAAGATTTTCCGGGCCTGACAGGCTCGCTCACCTGCTATGACGAATCGCCTCATGCTGGCGATTGTGGCAGTGTCACCGCCATAGCCATCTTCCTTATCAGCGAAGCCGAGGTCTACGACAACAACTGGCCGCCGCCGGTCGTTTGGAATTTTGCCACGGATTCATTTGAAGATGTCTAGCCAGCTCTCGCTTGTGGCAACTTGGCGCGCGATCGACGCGTGGGCGGGCTGGAATCCTTTGCAAGACTAGCGGCACGGATGATGCCTATGTTCAGAAACAAATCCGGCGAGTTCTCTTGGGTCGATTTCACCATCGATGTGCTGCGCGTGCTAATTGTGCTGGCGGTGGTGGTTGGCGCCTGGAATACGCTGTCGTCAGGCCGCATCACCCTGGCGCAGTGGGTCAATTTGCTCGCGGCGGGTTTGTCGCAGGGCAGCATCTACGCCTTGATCGCGCTTGGCTACACATTGGTCTATGGCATCTTGCTGATGATCAACTTCGCGCACGGCGAGATGTTCATGGCCGGCGCATTTTCCACATTCTTCTTGGCTGAAGCGCTTAACCGAACCGGCTTCTTGAACGAACAGCCGATCTTGGCCATCTTGTTGATGATCATGTTCGCGGGCTTGGTCTCGATGACGGTGGCGGTGCTGGTGGAACGAATCGCCTATCGACCGCTGCGTGGCAGTCCGCGGCTCGTCCCCTTGATCACGGCGATTGGCGCATCATTCTTCCTGCAATACGCCTTTCGCGGTTTGTATGGCTCCAGCTTCAAAGCCTACCCCCAGGTGCGGGCGCTGCAGGGCGCACTGCATATCGGCGATATCAGCATCCCGGTCACGCAGATTTTTGTATTTTGTTCGGCGCTGGTCTTGATGTTTGGGCTGCACTGGCTGGTCGAGCGCACCCGCATCGGCAAAGCCATGCGAGCGGTATCCGAGAATAAAGAAGTGGCGCGCTTGATGGGCATCGACATCGACTGGGTGATTCTCTTTACCTTTGGGGTTGGCGGATTTCTGGCCGGCTCGGCTGGCGTCATCAACGGGCTGTTTCGTCCGCAAGGCGTGAACTTTTATATGGGCTTTATTCCAGGCATCAAAGCATTCACCGCTGCGGTCTTGGGAGGCATCGGCAATATCCCTGGCGCGATGCTGGGCGGATTGTTTCTGGGCGTCATCGAGGCGATCGGACCCAACCTGGTCTTGGCTGGGCTGGGCATCCCCGGTGCAAACCAACTCAAAGATGTGATCGCCTTCACCATGCTGGTCTTGGTGCTGATCTTCCGTCCGCAAGGAATCTTGGGCGAACGCTTGTCCGAGACAAAAGCCTGATTAGGAGGCGGCATGAACATTCTCGCTTCAGATGCCAGCCGCCGCATATTGCGCTTGGGGCTGCTTTCGGGCTGCTTTATCTTGTTCGCCGGCACCATCGGCATGATCGCTGCATTTCATGACCGCGAAGTCATTGACGACTTCATCAGCCTGGGTCAAGTGCTGCTCTTGGCGGCGCCATTTGTGACCAGCTACATGGTGGCGACGCGCCTGTCCGAGGCTGGCGAAGACCCGCCCCTGGCTTTGGCTGGCGGACTGGCGATCGGGCTGCTGACTGCGCTGCCGACCGTCATTCTCCTGCTCTTTAATTCGGACGAATATCGCTATCTGCTCGATGCCTCGTTGAAGTTGATTCCCTTCGTCGCCGCGAGTTATCTGGCCTGGAAGAG
>DAOUJB010000295.1:0-1910 GCA_034423155.1 Anaerolineae bacterium
CACATCATTCGTGATTGATGGATACTTGCGCCCGAATTTCTTTGTGCGCCTGCGAAATCTCGGCAAGATGTTAATGTGAGTTGGCATCCTGCCTCAACTCGCGGTCGATTTCATCCAATACTTCTAGCGCCGGTCTGCCTAGCCCGGCCTTTGCTTGGATGATGCCGATGCGTATATCTTCCATGATTTCTGCTTTCGTCGGCTCGCGGTCGTCGTCAGCCTCGAGCGCTGGCATCGCTTGCTTCAAATTCGGGTTCGGATTGTCGAGGTGCATCATCCGCCTCCTGCAGCGTCTCTGACAATTATAACGCAAGCCTGCCGCGCTATTCAACAATAAGGCGAGATTTGCTATGCTATACGCCATTATCCGCATGCAGTTGGGGGTATGGATGACACTCAAATTGGGCATCATCGGCGCGGGACGCATCGGGCGCGTGCATGCTGACACGCTGACGACGCGCGTGGCTGGCGCGAAGGTTTCGGTTATCGCCGATATTCATGCGCCGTCCGCCCAGGCAGCCGCGGACGAATTCGGGATTCCCGCGCACATGGACGATCCCGCCGCGCTCTTTGACCTGCCCGAGCTGGATGCAATCGTCATCTGCAGCTCCACCGATACGCACACGCGCTTCATCACAGAGGCTGCGCGAGCTGGCAAGCACATCTTCTGCGAGAAGCCGATCGCTCATGACCTGGCGGAAATCGACGCGGCGCTGGCGGCTGTGGACGCGGCCGGCGTGCAGCTGCAGATCGGCTTCAACCGCCGTTTTGACGCCAACCACATCCGCTTGAAGCAGGCTATTGAATATGGCGAGATCGGCGCGCCGCACTTGCTGCACATCATCAGTCGCGATCCGGCCCCGCCGCCCATCGAATACATAGCCGTGTCTGGCGGCTTGATGATGGATATGATGATTCACGACTTCGACATGTGCCGCTTTCTGCTGGGCGAAGTGATCGAGGTCTTCGCCATGGCCGATTGTATGGTCGATCCCGCCATCGGCGCGGCCGGCGATATCGACACCGCCAAGGTCATGCTGCGCTTCGGAAATGGCGTCATCGGCAGCATCGAAAACAGCCGCCAAGCCGTCTATGGCTATGACCAGCGCGTGGAAGTCTTTGGCAGCCAGGGCGCAGCCAGCAGCGGCAACCTGCACGCCAACGCCGTGACGCTCAGCGATGGCAGCAGCGTCCGCCGCGACCTGCCGATGAACTTCTTCATGGACCGCTATATGAATAGCTATGCCGCCGAGATGGCTGCCTTTGTAGAAGCCATCGTCACAGACCAGCCGGTGCCGGTCAATGGCGATGACGGGCGCGCGCCGGTGGTGATGGCAAAAGCGGGCATGCGCTCGCTGCGAGAAAATCGACCGGTGCGCCTGGACGAAATTGACGGGACAAGCGGATGAGCAAAACCTGGGACTCCCTGCACATGGGGCGCAGCTCCATCGATCTGTATTCCAACGACATCGGCGCGCCTTTCACCGAGATCGACAGCTTCGCGGCTTATGTCGGCGGTTCGCCCACCAATATCAGCGTGGGCGCGCGGCGGCTGGGGTTAAAAACGGCTCTGCTGACCGCAGTCGGCGAAGACCCGGTCGGCGACTTTATCTTACACTTTCTGCAAAATGAAGGGGTCGAGACGGGCTTCATCCCGCGCAAGCCAGAACAGCGCACATCGGCGGTTGTGCTGGGCATCGAGCCGCCAGACAAATTCCCACTGGTGTATTATCGCGAAAATTGCGCCGACATCAATTTGACCATCGACGACGCCTTGGCTGCTCCGCTGACCGATTGTCGCGTCTTTCAATTCGCTGGCACCAACCTCAGCCTGGAGCCCAGCCGCAGCGCGACCATGCTGGCTGCCGAGATTGCGCGGTCGGCGGGGGCGCAGGTCGTCTTTGATATCG
>DAOUJB010000296.1:0-6201 GCA_034423155.1 Anaerolineae bacterium
AATTCCGCCCACCAGGCTATCTGCTTCAAGACCAGGTCGACATGTTCGAAGCCCTTGCGGAAGCAGTAGACCGTTTCCGGCACCGGATTGCTCCAGGCTTTCTTCTTGATGCCAGTCGGTCCCACGGGGATATCGCCGAAAACCCAGCGCGCATCGGGATCGTTAGCGACGCTATCTGGCAAGCCGTAATCCGGGGCAAAGGCAGGCGTGTACATGAGGCCGGCCAAGTTGCCGCCGATATGCGAGCCGTTTTGCCAGGGAGCGTAGGTGAAGAAGTCCTGCGCCAGCAAACCTTCCGCGTACCATTGCCGCAATGTAGCGAGCACTTCCTTGATCTCCGGACGGACGCTGTCGTAGCGCAGATCGCCGTTTTCGTCCGGCGTCCAGAAGGCGGGTATCACGCCCCAGGCGCCAAAGATAGGATCCAGCGAGCAATACCAGGCGTTCAGCTGACTATTGGCAGCGATGCCGAGAGTCGTGCCCGCGGCGCCTTGACCCATATCCGCTTCCACGAAAGCGGTCATCACCGCGTGCAGCTCCTCGATCGTAGTCGGCGCGCTCATGCCAACCGCGTCCAGCCAATCCTGGCGAATCCACAAGAGCTTGTCGTTCTGCGCCGCCTGCTCAATGTACGGAATACCCATCTTGCGTCCGTTGATTTCGGCATATTGCCAGGCGACGCCATCGCCGAAGCCCATGGCTTCCTTCAGCCAAACCGGATGCGCGACCTCTTCCCAGACATCCGTGATGTCCTCAACCAAGTCGTTGTCCAGCAGGTCGGCATAGACTTGCAAGGGCACCGTTTCCATGAAGTCCGGCAGCTCGTTGCTGGCGATGGCGAGGTTGTACTTCTGCAAGACTTCGGCTTCGTTGTCGGTCCAGTTGAAAGCCAGCTTCCAGTTGATGCCGGTCACCGCGGCGTTCAGGCGGGTGAATGGCGAATTCTCGATATCGTCGCCATCGGCGAATTCCCAAGGTCCGCGGCGGCTGCCAGTGATCGTCACCGGTGGATCGACAGGCATGCCCTCCGGAATCGGCGGCAAAGTCGTCGTCCAGCCACGCGGGTTGTTGGGGCTGCCCGGGTGCAGCTCGGCCGGGATACCGCCCATGCCTTGCGCAAAAGCCGGTGGTAGGCCATAGCGCGCCGCCATCATCGCGGCCAGTCCAGCGCCGCTCAATCGCATGAAGTCCCTGCGCGAGGGCTTCAGGTCCGATCTCTTGTAGGGAAACTTTTTCATCATCATCTTTTCTCCTCAGCAGAACTACTAGCTTATGGCGTACAGGCGAGAAGTCGGACAATAGGCACCTCCTCATTCTCCGCTGTCGGGTTTAGTGGGCGATTGACCTTCGGCAGTCAGCGAAATGACAGTCTGCCAGACTTCGCTGCTGAACTGGATATGCTGACGCATCAAGTCGCTGGCTGCCCGGAAGTCGCCGCGGGCAATGGCGGTGTAGATGGCTTGGTGGGTGCTGCCACCTTCGGCCTGGGCGGGCAAGCTGTCGGAATGCGTCTCGCGCAGCGTCACTTCCAGCAAGTCGATGAGGTTGCAGACAAATTGGCTGATGATGGCGTTTTGGCTGGCTTCGCCGATGCGCCGATGGAAGTTCATGTCGGCGGCTAGATAAGTCGGCGCGCAGTGCATATTGGCTTGCATGCGGCGCAACTCGTGCTCTATGCAAGAAAGCTGCTCGGGACTGGCATGTTGTGCAGCCGCCCGCGCCGATTCCGCCTCGATCATCACCCGAGCCTCCAGGATTTCCATGATGGTGCCGCCCCAGGTCGCCAGGCTCAAGCCGAGGATGCGCCCGAAGCTGGCGCCGGTATTGGCGGTGAGGAAGGTGCCCTCGCCCACCCGCGACTCCACCAAGCCGACCGCTTCCAGTACCTTGAGCGCCTCGCGCACGCTATACCTGCCCACGCCCAGGGCTTCGCTGAGCGCGCGCTCCGATGGCAGGCGCTCGCCGGGCCGCAGGCCGCCCGACAAGATATATTGCTTCAATTGTTCGAGGGTTTGGTCTTTGACGCTGGCTTTGACGATGGTGGTCAAGCCAGTCAGGCTGGGCGCGGCGGCTTTCACAACTTGCCTCGCTTCGTCACCATGACGATTGGTCAGTGGTGTTACCAATTATAGGAGGAAACCAGCCTGCTGTCAAGCAAATCGCGGAAGGAGCCAGAACAATCGCAATTCATAGATTGCCACAGAGGCACAGAAGTAAGACCAAGTAAGTTATGCGTAAACGGGCAACGCCGATTAAATTCGAAATCTGTAGGGGCGAGGCGCCGACTCGCCCGCAATGTCGACGTTGATCAAGTGGGCGAGTCAGCGCCTCGCCCCTACGACGTATCATCATTTTGTTGCATTACTTTATTGGTTTTGCTGAGGCACAGAGGCAAATCCAACAATGTTATGCACAATCACATGGAATCGCGTAGGGGCGAGACTTGTCTCGCCCACAATATCGCTGTTGACCATGTGGGCGACTCAAGAGTCGCCCCTACGACGGTCTCCTTTCATTCGTTGCATGACTTTCTTGGTCTTGCTGAGGGCACCGTGATAGATTTGTTGCGATTGCCCTGAGTCGCGTTGCTGGCAAGCGTTCATGCAGGGCGCTATTCTCATGCGAAGTTCGCAGCGAACATATCGGAAGGAACATGACATGCCCAAGATGACTGGCGCCAAGCTACTCGCCGAAACTGTATATGGGTACGGCATTCGCGATGTCTTTTTCATGCCCTATATCGCGCCGCGCGCCCTGATGGAAATGGAGAAGCTGGGCATCAAGCGCGTGCAAACGCATGGCGAAAAAAGCGCCGCCTACATGGCAGACGCCTATGCCCGCGTCAAACGCGCCCCCGCCTTGTGCATGGCGCAGTCGGTCGGCGCGGTCAATCTGGCGGCGGGCTTGCAAGATGCCTGGCTGGCCTGCTCGCCGGTGGTCGCCATCACCGGGCGCGAGTGGCAGGAACATCAGCTGCGTCACGCCTACCAGGAAGTCGACCATCGCGATCCTTTCGCCGCGGTGACGAAGTACAGCGCCTATGTCTCGAAAGCAGAAGAATTATCCCAGCATCTGCGGCAGGCTTTTCGCAGCGCCACCAGCGGCACGCCCGGTCCCACGCACCTCGATTTGCAGGGCATTGATGGCACGGCTGTGGTCGATGTCGAAGCTGAACTTGAACTCGCTGTCGAGCCGCAATTTGCCCAGTTGCCGCCTTTCCGCCCAGTGGCCGCGCAGGCCGACATGCGCGCCGCGCTGGACAAGCTCGCCAATGCCAGGCGGCCCGTCATCGTGGCTGGTGGCGGCGTAACGGCATCGGATGCTCGCGCCGAGCTGATTGCCCTGGCCGAGACGCTGTCTGTGCCCCTCGCCACCGCGCTGAATGCCAAAGCCATGTTCCCGGCCGATCATCCGCTGGCGGTGGGCGTGCCGGGTTCATATTCGCGCGCCTGCGCCAACCAAATTCTCTGCGAAGCCGACCTGGTCTTTTATATCGGCAGCCACACGGGCGGACAGCTCACGCACAATTACCGCATTCCGCCGCCGGGGACGCCTGTCATGCAACTGGATATCAACCCAGCCGAGATCGGACGCAATTATCCCGTGTCGGTGGGCTTGCATGGCGATGCCCGCGATACCCTGCGCGCCATGTTGGAGATGGCACAAGCAGCGCCGCCCCGCAACGAGTGGATCGCCCGCGTGCAGCAGTTGGTCGAGGCCTGGCGGGAATCTGTGCGCCCGCATTACGAGTCGGATTCTGCGCCAATCCGCCCCGAGCGCTTGTGCAAAGCCTTGAGCGAACACCTGCCCGATGATGCGATTCTGGTTTCCGACACCGGACATTCGGGCATCTGGACGGGCACCCTGCTCGATTTGCGCGAGCCGACGCAGAGCTACATCCGCTGCTCGGGTTCACTGGGCTGGGGGCTGCCGGCGGCAATGGGAGCAAAATGCGCATATCCCGAACGCCCGGTGGTCTGCTTCACGGGCGATGGCGGCATCTGGTATCACCTGGCTGAATTGGAGACCGCCCTGCGCTGTGGCATCAACACTGTCACCATCGTCAACAACAACCACTCGCTCAATCAAGAGCAGGCTGGGGTCGAAGCGATCTATGGCGAGCGCAGCAGCGGGTCGGATGAATTGTGGCTCTTTGACGATGTAGAATTCGCGCCGATCGCCGAGTCGCTGGGTTGCCTGGGCATCACCGTGCGTCATCCGCGCGAGATCGCCGGCGCGCTGGAGCGGGGCATCGAGGCCGGGCGTCCGGTCGTCATCGATGTGAAGACGGATGTGGCTGGCATCGCGCCGCTGGCCTGGCTGCCCTGACGCTGTCGATCCGCTGGCACAGCTGGCCCCACAATCCCCGACAGACGGGCGTAAGGGTGAGGCGGTGACTCGCCCGCTAAATCTACTCGCGCATTGGGTCGTCACGCCAAGGCTGGGAAAGAGGGGGAGATGAGCGCGGCAGGATTCGAACCTGCAACCAATTGATTAAAAGTCAACTGCGCTGCCATTGCGCCACGCGCCCTTGGATGCACCAGTATGCCAGCATACCGCCGGGCTTTCAAGCGCCAGCGGCACAATCACGCCCAGTTTCATTATCCCTTTTTCCATTATCCCCCTATACTGGACGCGAATTGTGCCATGTGAGCGTTAGCCGTATTCCGGGGGATACATGACGGAGCGCATTGTCCTTGATGCAGCCGTACATTCTGTGGAAGACCTGCCGATTCGGCGGCTCGGCAGGCCCCTGGGACGCGACGAATTGCTGCGCTCGCTGCTGCTGCGCCTGCGCCAGGGACAACTGTTGGTTTTGCATGGCGCGCCGGGCAGCGGCAAAACGACTGTCGCCGCCACTATCGCCAATGTGTACCTGAAGCAACACCAATGCCCGGTCTTGTGGATTAACTGCAGCAAGCCGAGCCTGGCCGAGCTCTTGGCCCGGACTGCCCGCGCTTTTGGCGAGCCAATCGGCGACGACCCGTTGCATAGCGTGGGCGAGGTGCGTGCGCTGCTGGCGGAACAGCAACCGCTGATTGTGCTGGATGGCGAAATCGAGGCGGAAGTCCTGTCTAGCTTCAGCGAGTTGTGCGCTGGTGACTGCCCCACCGTGGCGACCAGCGAGCAACCCTTGCCCGAAGGCGACTGGCGCAATCAGCCCATCGGCAGCCTGGCGCAGAGCGATGCCATCGCGCTGTTCAAACAAAAAGCCGGCTTGAAAGATAACGCCGAAGACGAAGCCATCCAGGCCATCGCGGCGCTGCTGCAAGATGGCGCATTTCCCTTGGCCTTGGCGGCGCGCAGCATGATCATCGCCCGACAACAGCCCGAAGATTTCAAAACCACCATCGGCGATGCCCTGGAAAGTCACGATGACGATGCCATGGCCGCGGCGCTGAGCATCAGTTTTGGCGGGCTCAACGACCGGCTGCGCGATCTGCTGCTCTTCTTGGGGGCGACCCTGCGTGGCGAGGCATCGGCCGCCTTCCTCAACATGCTCAGCGGCGTCGCTGTCGATTCTATCGACATGTCCATGACGATCTTGTCGCGCCTGTTTCTGGTCGAGCGATTCCAGCGGGCAGACGCGCCCTATTATCGGCTGCATCCCGTCGTGCAAGCCTACCTGAACGACTGGGCGCTGGAACGCCATCGTCTGGATGCCTTGCGCGCCGATATCATCGACACCACCCGCGATTACCTCGATATCCAGCTGCAGATGGAAAACGCCCTCATGCTGCTGCTCGTGGAGATGGACAACCTGATCGCCACAGCCGGCTGGGCACGATCGCAGGCGGGACCCGAGCTGGCCGCCGATATCCTGGAGACCTTGTCATCGCTGGATGAGCAACTGCGCGAGGCTGGATATGGCTATGAACTGGGACGTCTGGCGCATATCCGCGATGAAGAGCCGCAGCCCGAGACCGAGCCACAAGAAGCGCAAGAGCCGGCCGAAGAGCTGACGGCGAGCGAAGAATCGCCTGTCGAGGACGAGCCGGCCGACGAGCAGCCACAGCCCGAAGACACCGAAGAGGCAGCCGACGATGACCAGCTCGGCTCTCTGAATGATGTCGACCTGCAGTCGGTTAATATCGACCAGTTGCGCACCGCCTTGCATGTCGCCAGCCAAAACAACGAAGACGCGCGCCAGCTGCATATCTTGAAAGCCATCGCCCGCATGCAAGTCAGCCAAGGGAGCGA
>DAOUJB010000297.1:0-1747 GCA_034423155.1 Anaerolineae bacterium
ATCGCCCACCTGCGCTCGCCCGCCGGTTGTCCCTGGGATCGCGAGCAGACGCACCAGTCGCTGCGCCCCTTTTTGATCGAAGAAGCCTATGAAATGCTGGAGGCGCTGGACGCCGCCGATCCCGCCGCGCTATGCGAAGAAATGGGCGACCTGCTGTTGCAAATTGTGCTGCACGCCCAAATCGCGGTGGACGAAGGCGAATTCCAGATGGCGGATGTGCTGCGACAGCTGAACCAGAAGATGATCCGCCGACACCCGCATGTCTATGGCGATGCCGATGTGGCGGGCGACAGCGACAAGGTCATGCGCAATTGGGAAGACATCAAACGCACAGAAAAAGCCGCCCGCGCAGACGCCAGCCACTCTATTCTCGATGGCATCCCCAGGCTGGCGCCGGCGCTGCTGGTGGCCTATCGTTATTCGGCGCGCGTTGCAAAGATCGGTTTTGATTGGGAAGATGCCCAGGGCGTCATTGAAAAAGCCCGCGAAGAATGGGACGAAATCTTCGCTGCCGAAAGCGATGAGGCGCGCGCGCTCGAAATCGGCGATCTGATTTTTGTGCTGACGAATTGGCTGCGCTGGCTGGGCGTGGATGACCCCGAAAGCCTGATGCGCTCGATCAATGACAAATTCTACAAGCGCTTCAGCTATGTCGAAGCCCAAACGCTGGCTCGGGGGCTGTCGCTTTCGGACATGTCGCTCGATCAGCTGGAAGCCTGGTGGCAAGAAGCCAAGCAACAGGAGAACTGATATCGGCGCAGATGCTGCTGGAAGGGCGTCTGTCGATCCAGGCGGCGCTGGATGCCGGCTCGCGGACGATACATCAGCTGCTGCTGGACGAGGACAAGCGCTACGACTGGAGTCTGAGCCAGTTGGCGCGTCAAGCCGATGCAGCGGGCAGCGCCGTGACCTACCGTCCGCGCGCCGAAATCGATGACATGGCGGGCGGCACAAGCCATGGCGGCAGCGTGGCGATTGTGGGCGAGCGCAGATTTACCTCGCTGGATAAGCTGCTGGAAGCCGATACCGCTGCGTTCATCGTCATGCTGGACGGCATCGAAGACCCCTACAACTTTGGCGGGGCGATCCGCGCTTTGTATGCGGCCGGCGCTCATGGGCTGGTGGTCCGCCCGCGCAACTGGACCAGCGCCAGCGCAATTGTCGGGCGTGCCAGCGCCGGTGCCAGCGAACACATCAAGTTGGCCAGCGCGCAGAATGCCGCCGAAGCCGCCGAATTTTTCCAAGCGCGAGGCTTAGTCATTGCGCAGACTGCCAAGGCCGACGGAGCGACAGCCCTCTACCAAGCCGATCTGACCCAGCCGCTCTTTCTGCTGATAGGTGGCGAGCGCCGCGGGCTGACCCGGTCTTTGCTGGGGCGCGCCGATATGCAGTTGCGCATCCCCTATGGTCGCGAGTTTGCTGGCTCGCTGGGCACAATCAGCGCAGCTGCCATCATCGCCTTTGAAGTCATGCGCCAACGCAGCTGAGCCGCCTGCGCCTGTCGCATTCTGGCAAGCTCTGCTAGTATGCTGGCAGAATCGCGACCAGCGCAAACAAGGAGATACTTGATGAAGGCGCTCATTCTTGCGGCGGGGCAGGGCACGCGCCTGCGCCCTGTCACCTTGACGATGCCCAAGTCGCTGGTGCCGGTCGCCAACCGCTGGCTGATCAGTTATGCCATAGACGCGCTCAAAAAAGCCGGCTTGATTGATATTGGCATTGTGGTCAACAGCCTGGATTCGCCGAT
>DAOUJB010000298.1:0-20601 GCA_034423155.1 Anaerolineae bacterium
GCGCTTTCCACATACTTCAGCGATTGATGCCGAAAATAGGTGTTGTAGAGTTCGGCATAGTGCCCGGCCGCGAGCAAAAGCTGTTCGTGATTGCCTTGCTCAATGATATCGCCAGCGCGGAGGACGATGATGCGGTCGGCGCTGCGCACTGTGCTCAACCGATGCGCGATCAGGATGGCGGTAGAGCGCGTCAGGATCAATTCAATGGCGTCTTGTATCTGCGATTCGGTAAATGGATCGATGCTGGCGGTGGCTTCGTCCAGGATGAATATGGAGGGCTTTTGCACCAGCACGCGCAGCAAGCTGACCAGTTGTCGCTGCCCGACGCTGAGCATGGCGCCGCGCTCGCCCACATCGCTGTTCAGCCCGTCTGGCAGGCTGTCTAGCCATTCGCCATGGCCGATGCTCATCGAGACTTCCTTGATTTCATCCAGGCTCGCCAGCGGATTGCCATAGCGGATGTTGTCCAGTACCGTTCCGCTGAACAAGAATGGCTGTTGGGGCACGATTCCCAGTCGGGCACGATAACTCTGCATGTCCAGTGTGCGAATGTCTGCGCCATCGATCAAGATTCGTCCTTGCTGAAATTCGTAAAAGCGCGTGATAAGCTTGGCGATTGTGCTTTTGCCCGCGCCGGTGTGCCCCACGAATGCCACATTTTCGCCCGGTTTGATATCCAGGCAGAAGTCGCGCAAGACCGGTTCGCCACGGTCGTATTGGAAAGTCACGCCATCAAATTGGATGCGCCCGGACAGCTGGGTGACTTTGTTATTGGCAGATTGTAAAACAGCGTTTTCGGCATCGATCAAGGCGAAGATGCGCTCGGCGGCGCTCAACCCCTGCTGGAACTGACTCCAGAACGAAGCCAGATTCATGAAAGGAAACCAGAAGCGATCCACGCCCTGGATGAACAGATACCAGGTGCCAGCGCTGATCATGCCGGCCAGCACCGATTCCGCGCCAGCCCATACCAACACCGACATCGCCACCGCCGACAGCACGCCCATCGTGGGGAAGACCAGCGACATGACCACGCCGCGCCGCAGGTTGATCGTATAACTCAAATTGTTGACCGCCGAAAACTCGCGATAGATCATCTCTTCCTGGCGGAAATTCTTGGCGACGCTGATGCCGGTCACGCTCTCCTGGATATTGTCATTGACCACAGCCATGGCGCGCGCACCCTGGCGAGTCACAATGCGCGCCAGAAAGCGAAAAACCAGCGCAGCGAAGACCACCAGGGGCATCGTCAGCAGCAAGATGATCGTCAACTCGACCGAATAGCTCAATAGTGCGGCGAAGAGGATCACCACGCTGAGGAATTGCGAGACGACATCGCTGCCCAACAGCATGACATCGCCGAATTCCTGCGTATCGCTGGTGATGCGGCTGATGACCGCGCCGGACTTGTGTCGGTCATAGAAAGCCAGATCGCGCTCGATGGCCGCCTGGAAGGAATCTTTACGCAGCTGTGCCACGACGCGACCGATGACGACCACGGTGAAGCGCCGCCGGGCATAATTGAACAAGTATTCCGAGACGGCGATGGCCGCTAGCGCCATCAAGACCAAGCCAAGCGCATCGCCCGCGGTCACCATGTCATCGATAGCCGCGCTGATAAAGACGGGGCGCACTGCCCGTGCGATGCCCACCACCAAAAAACCCAGCAAGCCCAGCCCGACGATCAGCTTGTGCTCGCCCAGGTAATCGCCAATGCGCCGAAACAGATAGGCGTCTGAATAGTGCCGATCGTACTTGTCGCTCTGTAATCCGCCGAATATCGCCGCCATGACTAGCTTCCCCGCGCCATTTGCGTTTGGCTATCGGACGAGGAATAGCGGTCGAAAATATGCCGATACGATTGGGAGCGGCGCAGCAAATCCTGGTGTGTGCCTTGCGCCACCACCCGACCCTTGCGCAGGACAACGATATGGTCTGCCCAGCGAATCTGAGACAGGCGATGCGTGATCAGCAGCGTCGTGCGTCCGCGAGCCGCCGACCAAATCGCGCGTTGGATCTTGTCTTCTGTGGCGCTGTCGATGGCGCTTGTGCTGTCATCCAGGATGAGCACGGGCGGATCGGTCTGGAAGGCGCGCGCCAATGCCAGTCGCTGCCGCTGGCCGCCGCTCAGCGTCATGCCGCGCTGGCCGATGATCGTGTCATAACCGGCCGGGAAGCTGGAAATGAAGTCGTGCGCCTGCGCAGCCTTGGCCGAATTGACGATGCCATCCATGTCGACATGCTCTGTGCCGAAGCCGATATTTTCGGCCACGCTGCGGCTGAACAAGAAAATATCCTGCTCGATGATGCTGATTTGCGAGCGCAGCGCTTGCAGATTCCAGTCGCGCACATCAACGCCATCCACCAGCACGCGCCCACCGTCAACATCATAAATGCGGTTGATCAACTTGCTAAGCGTACTCTTGCCCGAGCCGGTCTGCCCGACGATGGCGACAGTCTGCCCGGGCTGCACGCGAAATGATACATCACAGAGTACTTCATCTTCTGGTGAATAGCCGAATGTGACCTTGTCAAATACGATTTCGCCCTTGATATCGGCGCTGAAACCGCGTTGGTTTTGGTCCAGCAAAGTGCGCGTCGTCATCACTTCCAAAATGCGGGCGGCGCTGGCATAGCCCGATGCGATGCGCGATGACGAAAAGAGCGATATGAACACGGGGAACTGGAAGAGGCTGATCAAACCCAGAAATGCGATCACATCGCCTTCTGCGATCGCACGCGCCTCGTAGAGACTCGCCGCATGCGCCAAAGCCGCCACCACCGTCAAGCCAAACAGCAGAATGGAAAGATAACGCGCCTCGAACTCGCCCTGGTCGATGAACTTGTCGCGCACCAGGTCGGCCAGGCTGTTGAATTCGCGCATCTCGCTTTGTTCCTGTGCTGCGCCTTTGACCACTTCCAAGCCATCTAACGATTCGGCCAAACGCGCGTTCATACGCCCGAAACTGCCCCGCACTTGCTGGGCGATCGGGTGCAGGCGCAGGACAAAATACACTTGCACCAATATATGCGAGACGATGAATAGCATGGGCACGAATATCAGCTGCGGGTGGATGCCCGGCGCATATAGAGCGGGCATGATCAAAAACATATTCGCGCCCGTAACCAGGTTGATGCCCGGATTCATCATCAGGTTCATCTCGCGCACATCGTTGGTCACGCGCGCCATCGTCTCGCCGACCGGCTGCCGGTCGTGATAACTCATGCTCTTGCCCAGCAGGCTGGAATACAGCTCATCGCGGACATCGCGTTCGAAGCGCTGGGCGAATACCTCTGCCGAGAAATTTCGCACGAATTGCAGCAGCGAACGCAGAGACTGCGAGCCAATGATGAGCAGCACACTATTGCCAATCAAGCCCATCGTCTGCTCATTGCCCAGCAAGATGGCATCGAAGGCGCTGCCCAGTGCGCCAGGTACGACTCCAGCCAAAAAGGCGTTGCAGAATGCGCCGGCCACCAGCAGCAGGGCGGCTATCGGGTGCCGCAGGATATGCGAAAGGATGAAGCGGAAGGGGCTGCTGTGGTTGGTGCTTATCGGTGAATTAACGACGAATTCAGCGGACATGGCTTGTCTCTGGATGCAGGCATCGGTGCACAGACGCAGTCTAACCGAGTCTGGCGAAAAGCAGAATAAGAGATTCTCGCAGCCGCGCCTGTGCGCCACGGATTTCCGTTTGGCAGCTAGCCCGTCACAGCGACTCGCACGGGCAATACGCCAATCTCGCCCTGATGCACAGACTGCCCGCTGGTCACTGGCAAACGTCTGATATCGCCGATTCCGCTATCCCAGCGATACATCGCCAGCCACAACTGCAACTCGCCGATTGGCGCGTCATCGGGCAGGCGTAGCGCTCGGTTGTCCCAAATGCGCTGTCCGGGCATCCAACTGGAGGTCGGCGCGAAGCCTGCTTGCGGAGCGGAGTCGTGCCCTTGGGCGATCACCTGCTGCGTGTCCGCATCGACGGCGAAGAGGGCCACAGTGTAATCTTCACCGATGGGCGCATCCGTCTGCCACTGCAGCGAGATCTCGATTGTCGCGCCTGGATGATAGCGCAAGTCCTTTGGCAGGGTGACGCTGACGAGATGAATATGCTCGTCAAAGCGCAGTTCGGTTGGCATATCGCCGGCGAAGGGCGACAGCGGGTTGGGCGCGGCCGAACGTGTGCTGTATTCCAGCAGGCGCACCGTCGGGTCGTTGTGCTCCAGCGCGACCTCCCGCAGCGGGTAGAAATGCAGCGCCAGATAGCGTTCCAGCGGGCGGAAGCTCCAGTCCATGAAAGGGCTGGTTTCCGCCAGCAGCCACAGCCGTTCTTGCCGATGAGCCAGGTGCTGAATCGTGCGGATGCTTTGCAGTTTTAGCCAGTCGTTGGGATTGGACGTTTCGACTTCCGCCGGCTGTCTGTCGCTGGGGGCTTGCGCGGGCGGACGCGGCAAAGTGATCGGGCGCGGCTGGGCTTCGTCCAGATGATTCATGACGAAACCGGCATAATCGCTGCTGCCCAGCAACAGCACATCATCGGCATTGCTATGCGCAACCAGATATTCGAGGGCTTCTCGCAGCGCCGAGTTTTGCGAGCGAGTTCGCGGGTCCTGGTCATAGGCTGCGCTAAAGTTGAGTAGCGTCAAAGGCAGGCACAAGAAAGCCAGTGGCAGCGCGGCATGTCTCCAGCGGCTGCCTGGATCTCGCAGGATGCGCCACATGCACATGGCGAGCAGGCCGACCAGCACACCGAAACTGATTCCCCAGACTGGCAGATTGGCGCGCGTCCAAAGAAAGTCGATGCCGAGGTCTGCCCAGCGCCGTGGCAAAACGAACCAGCGAAAATACTGCGGCTGCGTCAACGAGGGTGCCCACTCCGACAAGCCTCCCGACTCCGCGGGCAGCGATGCGCCATAATGCTCCCAGCTGACCGATACCGCGCTGAACTGAATCCATACGCCATACAGCAGCAGCGCGATCCACAAGCCCGCCAGTTTGCGACTGCGCCCTTGCAGGATTCGCTGGACCACAGGCGCGACGCCCAGCATCAGCACTGGCAACACTGGCGTCAAGAAGCGCGGCGGAAAGCTCAGACCACCGAACCAGTGCCGGCCCACCAAGAGCGCATGCCCCAGCGTATACGCCGCCACCAGCAGGACGATGGTCGTTGGCAATCGCCCGCGTCCCCGCCGAATCAGCAGCAGGCAGCCACCGACCGCCAACAGCGCGACCGGCGAAGTGCCCCAAATGCCCGCGCCCGGACTGAAGAGATAGCTGCGCAAGGCGATGCCCGCATATTCGCCATCCAATCCCACGCCAGCTAGCAGGTCGAGCAGCGCGCCTGGCAGCGGATCCAGCAGCATCATGAAGGCCAGCGCTACCAGCGGCACAGCCATTAGCGCTTTGTAGAGCCTGGTCAACCAACTGGGCGGCTCTCCCGGCTCGGGCAGGGTAAAGACCAGTACAGCCGGCAAAGCCAGCGCCGCTGACAACTTCACCTCCGTGGCCAGCAGCAGCGCCCCGGCCGCGCATAACCAGCTGAGCAGGCGCAGCGCCCAAATCCGCCGCCGGCCGATTTGCAGGCACAACAGCGCCAAAAGTATGAACAAGGCCGCCAGCGGCTCGCGGAATAGCGCCTGGCTGTATGCCCATAAATTCGTCGCCAGCCCGCTGCTCAAGGCGACGAGCAGCGCTGTGGCATCGTCATAGCCCAGCGCGCGTGTGAGCAAAAAGATCAGCGCGACAATCAGCGCCGTGACGATGACATTGAAGAGCCAGACAGCGTGAATATTGCCGAGGCGGGGAAGACTTTGCGCCATTTGCAGCAAGGGCAGGGCGAGCTTTGCCTGCAGCCGCTCTTCGACATCATACTCGCGCAAGGGCAAATTGTCGGATTGGCGGATGCGCAGCGGCAACGCTGTCCAGGCCGATTCGTCCAGCAGCCAATCGCCATAGCGCGCGTAACTGGTAACGGCATCCAAAGTGCGCAGGGTATCGCCCGACTGGATCACCGCGCGGAAGCTGAGCAGATACACACCGACCATCAGCGCAAACAGCAGCAGGCACAAGCGGGCCTGCTGGAATAGGTTGCGGCTGCTTGTCATCGCGCCGACATCAAGACGCGGCATTGGACTCGGCGAGATCGCCTTCAGCGCGCGCATTGATGATGGCGAAGAGCGCATCGGCGATACGGTGCAAGTCGTCCGCTCTGATGTGACGAAAGGCCATCGCCAAGCGAATGAATGCCTGATTTTGGCGGTCACCGGCAAAGTCGCTCAATGTCGTTGCGCTGTCGTCGCTGGATTGCGCAGCGCTAATCGTTGAGAATGGTCGTCTGGTTTCGCCGACTTCCAGGAATGCGCTCAACTCCAACCCCAGCGCCTGAGCCAACTCGCTGAGATCTGTCATTGGGATGGCGCGTTCGCCCAGTTCGTATGCGTTGAGCAAGTCGGGCTGGATCGTCGTCTGCGCAGCGGCTGCATCGGCAGCGGGACGCGCCTTTTGCAGCAGAACGCCGATGATGCGCTGGCGCAGCAGCCGGTAGTCGTTATGCCGGTCGGGCGTCGGCGCGCCCTGCAAAAAGCTGGCGAGCAACTCAAGCTCGGGCAGGCTTGGCGCTTCTTCGCCACCTTCCCAAGCCTCGAATTGTTCTGGCGTCACCTGCAAGAAGTCGGCGCAATCTTCAGGCGCGCACTGGGCAGCCAGCCGGAACTTGCGCAGCAGCACACCAACGATCCTGGCGCGCAGGCACTCCGCCAGAGCCCGATTCTGGGAGGATGGCTGATTGTCGGCTGCGGGCTGCAGCGCGTCTATGGCGGCGCTGGCTAAGTCGGTTTCGGTCATCAGGTCGCTCATAATCATGTAGCGGGCATTATAGTGCGCGCCTGTCGCAGCGGCAAGTTGCTTGCGGGAGGGCGGTCATTCGACTAGAATGCTCGCTGCTCAGTCGCGCGGAGGCGCAAACCAACCATGCCCAACAGAGCGCACCACGAAATGAATCGCTTGTCATGGAACGAAGCGACCAAGGCGCACAACAGCCACAAAGGCGACCAGGCGGCTTTTTTCCGTGCTGGCGGCAATACGCTGTTTTCAGAAGAGACCGCGCTGCTGGGCGATGTGGCGGGCAAGCGGCTGCTGCACCTGCAATGCAACTGCGGGCAAGACACGCTTAGCATAGCCGGGCATCTTGGCGCGAACTGCACGGGCGTCGACATCAGCGATGAAGCCGTCCGCTTCGCCAGGCAGCTTTCACGCGAGTCGGGCATTCCTGCCGACTTCATTCGCAGCGATATCTACGACTTTTTCGCCGAAAACGCGCGCCGATTCGATGTCGTGTTTGCATCGTATGGCGTGCATTGTTGGCTGTCGGACTTGGCTGCATGGGGGCGCGGCATTGCCAACTGCCTGCGCGCGGGCGGACGCTTCGTCTTCATCGACTTTCATCCCGCCATCGGCATGATAGATCAAAGCTGGCAACTCAAGTACGACTACATGGGCGGCATCCTGCACGAGTTTGAGCACGGCATCGGCGATTATGTGGCCTGGACGGGCAGCGCGGCGGAAATCGAGCAACTGGAGCCGGGCGTCGCCGACTTCGTGAATCCGCATCCGGGCGTGGAATACCAGTGGGGGCTGGCGGAGATCGTGATGGCGCTCGTGGATGCCGGGCTGTCGCTGTGCCACCTGCGCGAATATGACTACAGCAACGGCTTTCGACCCAATCCCGACATGCGCGAACTGGGCGGGCGGCGCTATGCCATGCCATCTGATTTGCCGCAGGCTTATCCGCTGATGTTCAGCCTGGTCGCTGTAAAACGGGCGTAAACTGCAACTGCTCAAACCCGCGTGTCGCAATCGATCTCGCGCATCAGCCGCATGGCTTCCTTTTTCATGTCGGCGGTCAGGCGAAAATCGCGACTGAAATAAGCCGATTCGGGAAAACGATAATTCCAGGCGCGATAAAAATCGGCTCGCTGCTCATCGCGGCTGAGGTTGCAGTCGAAGCGCAGCAGATAACTATCCGCCAGCGGTCCAGCATCATCGTGATGGATGTGCGACAAGCCCCAGGTGATGCCGCGCCCATCTCCGCTGTCGGCGAAAGCATCGGGCACATAGGGGCCCGCGGCGATCGGCGGCACAGACACTTTGCCGACGACTTGGAAGTTCAAGCCGTCGCTCGCGAATTGGACTGTGTTCTTCTCGGGTCCTTCGTGGCTGGTGATAGCGACAATGCCTTCGCGGAACGGGTAGAGAAAGGTCTCGTGCCCGCTGTTGGTGAGCGGGTTCAAAGGCGATTTGACGAATGGACCGCGCGGGTCATCAGCGATGGCGACGCCCCAGCCTACGCCCAGATCGTGGCGATAAGTCCGCCCGTACTGCACGCCTTTGTAATAGAGCCAGATCTGCCCGCGGTAGAGCAACACATAGGGATCGTGCAATTTGTGCGAGTCCCATTCCCCGAAGGCACGGATGGCATCGGCATCATCATCAGCGCCAGCAAATTCGCCGCTTTGCCCGTTCTGCAGGATAGGCTCATCCAGCTTCGTCCAGGGTCCATGCGGCGAATCCGCCCAAGCCATGCCGATCTGATGCCGCGCCCGATGCGTCCACACGCCCTGGATAACCTGATAGTAGAGATAGAATTTGCCGGCGTGCATCAGGATATCGGGGGTGAATACCGAGCGGTCGTCAAAGCAGCCGGGCACGCCGCGAATCACAGCCGGTCCGCGTTCCTGCCAATTGAATCCGTCTGTCGATTCGGCGTACCAGATATCCGACATGTCCCAAGCCCAGGCCGGGCGCGTTTCGCTGGCATGGGCGATGCCGCGCCAGGTCTCTGCGGTTTGGCGGCGCGTATACCAGACAAAGTATGTGTCGCCGATCTTGATTACTTTGGACGGGTCGCGCCGCGTGATGCCCGCTTCTTTGCCCAGACCGCTAACTGGCGAATACTTGAATGCTGAGAAGAATTCGCTGCGTGCGTCCTTGCCGATGCCGTAGATGTCATGCACGCGCTGGCTGGCGAGGCTTAAGGGGGTCGTGGGATGCGCTTCTGATGGCTTTGGCGGCTCGTTTTTGTAGCGCAGTGGCTGCATGTTGCGCTCGTTCAGCGCCATATCCGGCGAGAAATGAACGGCTTCGGGGAAGCGCATATTTGTGCCGCGATAACCAGGTCGCTCCAACCCGCGCCGCAAGTTGCAGTCGAATCGGATGATGTACGAGTTGCCGCTCTTCATCTCTTCGGTGGCGATATGCGCGAGTCCCCAGGTGATGCCTTCGCCGTCACTCGCGCTGCAATACGAATCGGGCGCGAAAGGACCGCCAGCCGGCGGCGGCAGCGTGACATGCGCGACTACTTCGAAGTTCAGCCCGTCAGCTGCATACTGGATGCTGTCTTTCTCGGGACCATCGTGCCCGCAAATAGCCAGCACGCCTTCGCCATAGGGAAACAGACAAGTTTCGTGCCCGCTGTTGGTGACGGGATTCAGCGGCGATTTGACGAAAGGACCGCGTGGATCATCGGCGATGGCGACCCCCCAGCCAATGCCGGGCGAGTACTTTGTCGTCCAGCCCATGGGCTGCCCTTTGTAATAAAGCCAGTACTTGTCGCCGCGGGTCATGATGAAGGGGTCGTGCACCTTGTGGCTGTCCCAGTCGCCATAGCGGATTACTTCGTCCGTGTCGTCATCGCCCAGCCATTCTCCAGCGGCACCTGGTCGCAGCACCGGCGTTTCGGCGCGCTGCCAGGGACCATGCGGCGAGCTGGCGAAAGACATGCCGATGCTGTTGCGCGTGCGCGTGCAATACGGGTAATCGACAGCCTGATAATAGAGATAAAAGCCGTCCGCCGTCATCAGGACATCGGGCGTGAAAACCGAGCGGCCATCGTAGTCAGCTTGCGGTCCGCGCGGGACTGCCACGCCACGCTCTTGCCAGCTGAATCCGTCTGTGGATGTCGCGTACCAGATCTCCGCCAGATCCCAATCGAAGACTGGCGTATCCCAGGTCTGCTGCTGGTGGGGCGGCTTGTTGCGGTGGTCGCGATCATTGGCGGTTTTTCGACGCGTGTACCAGACGAAGTAGCTGCCATTGATGCGCAGCACAGTGGTTGGGTCGCGCCGCGTGATGCCAGCTTCTTTGCCGATGCCGGTAATACGGCTGTATTTGAAGGTCGTATAGAATTCGCTGGTGGAATCTTGATAACGCCCCCACTTGTCGTACAGCCGGTGGGTGGCGGCGCTGAGCGGACGGTCGGATGGCTTTTTGGCAGTCGGCTCGCCAGGCAGGCGCGGTTTCTGTATCATGAGTTGTCCTCGCGGATCATGGCCGCCGCTTTTTCGCCGATCATAATGCAGGGCGCGTTGGTGTTGGCGTTGATGATGCGCGGCATAATCGATGCGTCGGCCACGCGCAAGCCCGCCACTCCATGCACGCGCAGCCGTTCGTCCACCACCGCCAGCCGGTCATCGCCCATCTTGCAGGTGCAGGCTGGATGATAAATGGTGGTGGCGAATTCGCGGATGAAATGGATGAGTTCCGTGTCATCCACCACCTGCGCGCCGGGCAAAAACTCAGCGCCGCGATAGGCTGCAAATGCGCTTGTCTGTGCGATCTGCCGCGCCAGCTTGACCCCCGCCAGCAACACGCCAACATCGTCATCGTGGCTCAAGCAAGCGAAGTCGATCAAGGGCGCTGCAAAAGGATCTGCCGATGCCAATTCCAGTTTGCCGCTGCTTTTCGTGCCGACCAAGCCAGCCAAAATCGTAAAGCCGTGCCCGTCCGGCGTCGCGAAGCCATGGCGAATGAACCAGTCGGGACCAAAGTGATATTGCAGCTCCGGCGCGGGCGATGCCTTGTCGAGCCGCACGAATCCACCCGCCTCGCCCAGATTGGAGGTCAGCAAGCCCATGCGCTCTTCTTCATACAGCCGCTGCTGCACCGGTGTGTCTTTGCCGACCAGGCTGATCGGCGCATGACAATGATAGGCGACCGGCACTTGCATGTGGTCGACCAGTCCTTCGCCAACGCCCGGCAAGTCGGCAATCACGGGGATGCCGTGCCTGGCCAACTGCTCAGCCGCTCCAATGCCCGAAAGCAGCAGCAGTTGTGGCGAATTGATCGCGCCGCCACAGACGATGACTTCTCGCCTCGCCTGGGCTGTTTTGCTCTCGCCCTCGTGCCAAAATTCGACTCCACAGCAGCGTTTGCCATCCATGCGCAGACGAGTGGCCTGAGCATAGGGAATGGCGCTGAAGTTCGGTCGTTGCAGGGCTGGGCGCAAATAACCGATTGCGCTGCTGTGCCGTTGTCCGCGCTTCTGCGTTACTTGGTACAGCCCGAAGCCCTCTTGCTCGCCAGCGTTGAAATCCGCGCGCGGCGCAAATCCCAGTTCCAGCGCGCCAGCCACGAAGGCCCGGCTCAGCGGATTCGGGTCTTGCAGGTCGGCCACATTAATGGGTCCGCCGCTGCCGTGATGCGCCGACTCGCCGCGTTCCTGATGCTGCATCTTCTTGAACCAGGGCAGCACATCGCGATATGCCCAGCCTTTGTTGCCATTCTCCGCCCAGCCATCATAATCGGATGGATGCCCGCGCTGATACACCATGGCGTTCATGGAGCTGGTGCCACCATAGACCTTGCCGCGCGGCACATATTCCCGCCGACCGTTCAGACCGGGCTGGGGCACAGTTTCATAATCCCAGTCGAGCTCGCTGTGGAATAGGTCGGAAAAACGCGCCGGCACATGGATAGTCGGGTCGCTGTCGGGTCCGCCCGCTTCCAGCAACAGCACAGATGCACGCGGGTCTTCGCTCAAGCGCGCCGCAACAGCTGCCCCGGCCGAGCCTGCGCCGATGATGATGTAGTCCGCCTCGTGCATCGTTTGCCCTGCAACTCCATGAATCTGCGGGGAAGTCTATCACACTTGGATTGCAACGCGGCGCGCAGGGCTGGATCAGCGCCGGGCATGTCGAGCTTATCGGCGTTGCTCGGTTGCGCATGATTAACCTGGTCTTACTTCTGTGACATACAAACAATCTAATGCGATTGCCCCGAGTCATTCGCGCGATTTATTTGGCAATATCGTGTTTTATGCTATAATTAAATCGGTACTCATATCACTTCGTTGCAGCAGCAGCAATAAGGATGGATCGCATGGCATTCGCTCGCTGGCTACATTTCCCCCCCCCCCCCCCCCGTGCGACAATTTTGTTATCAGCGAGTTCGGCGCACAAAGCGACTGAACGCATTTCCAGGCTGGTTGCTGAAGCTGTCGCTTTTGCTGGCGTTGCTGCTGGCTTGGCCCGCGCTGACCGTTTTCGCCGCCGACATCACGGTCACCGGCGATAGCGCTGGTCAATGCAGCCTGGCTGACGCGATAACAGCAGCCAATGACGATACGCCCACGGGCGGCTGCAACGCTGGCAACGGCGCGGATACGATCATCCTGGCATCTGGCGGCCGCGAAACTTATGACCCCGGCGCCACGCTGAGCATCACCAGCGATATCACCATCACCGGCAATAACAACACCATCAGTGGCGGCAGCGTACGCTTTATTTTCGACCTGCCGACGTCGTCCGCTACTCCCGCCCCCAGGCTCCAACTGAACAATCTCACCCTGGTTGACGCCTGGGGAGCGGTTCGCGTTTACAGCGGCACTTCTCTTGTAATGAACAATGTCACGGCCAACGGCGCGGCAATTGGCAGCAATCTCTCCAGTAGCTCTGGCAACGTGATCAACATTTGGGGCGGCTCGGCGACCATAGACAACAGCGAGTTTGACAACAACAACGAGGGCAGAGTTTTCCGACTCGCTGACACTGGGAGTTCGCTAACTTTAAGCAATTCTGTCGTGCGCAACGGCAATCAGGGCGGCGAAGGCGGGGCAATCTTGGCAACAAGAGGATCGGTGACAATAACGAATAGCGCATTCTTTGGCAATCGAGCCGATAACACGGGCGGAGCGATCCAGTTTGGTGGCTTTGACACGCTACGCATCACCAACAGCAGCTTTTACAACAATGTCTCGGGCGGCAGCGGCGGAGCCATATTTGCTGATCGCGGCACCGTGATCCTCGATCACATCACCGTAACTGGCAACCGCTCCCTCGCCAATGCGGACGCGATCGACGGGCTGGGCCGCTCGAATGTCACGCTGAAGAACAGCATCGTCTCGGGCAATACGCATGGCGCGTCGTCTTCGCCGCAAGCGAACGGCGACTGCGACAGCAACGTGGTCGACACCAGCAGCAACAATTTCATCGGCGAGGGCAGTTGCAGCGCGGCGGCGAGCGGCAATGCCTTGCTGTTTTCGGCGCGCGGCAGGAAGCCCACCTATATCCCGCTGCTGCGGGGCAGCCCGGCGCTGTCGCTGGTGCCGCTGGCCGAATGCCAGTCGACTGACGCTGTTGGCAATTCGCGCCCCCAGCCAAGCAGCGACACCCATTGTGACGCCGGCGCTCATGAATCCACTGGCATAGACCCAGGCAGCGGCAGCGGCGGGAAATCAGTCGCAGCGCGGCCGGCCGCGACGCCGACTCCCAAGCCCCAGGTCCATTCCGGCGAGCGGCTGTTGCGGCAGGGTTATGGACTTTCGGCGGCGCACGGACTGCGCAGCGGCGTGCAATTCCGGCGCCTGGGCGCGAGCGGCATCGGCATCGTCTGGGTCATCGACATGGGTTTTCTGGATGCGGTGGATGTCTGGGGTTTCGTCGAGCAGGGCGTGGCAATCTGCTTCCCGCCCGAGCGCGGCCACGGCGGGCTGATGTTCCTGGACGCGGCGACATCGCCACGGGCGGCTGCTCCGCTGGCATCGGAGATTCGCGATGGCTACACCTGCGCTTCGATCAACCGCGCGGGCACGGTCGTGTTGGTCAGCAATGCGCCGCAGCCTTCGCAGCTGCCTGTGCCGACCGGGCTGCCGACGACCGTTCTGCGCGACTGCATGGTGCAGACCAACGCCATCCTCAATTTCCGCGATGGACCGGCTGGCAATGTCATCGAGCCGCTGATTCCCTACGGCGTCAGGCTGACGGCTTTGGAGCGCACCGATAGCTGGTTCAAGGTCGATTATCACGGCGCGCGCGGCTGGATCAGCGCCGGGCATGTCGAGCTTATCGGCGCTTGCGGCATGTAGGGTCGCGGCGCTGGCTCGCCCGCTTGATCAACGGCGACCTCTTGCCCCTACGACATCTCCTTGTAATACGGGCGTCTCGCTAAAGAAGAGACAATCAAACCCGAATGCCAGACAAGTTTGGCAGAGGCGAAAAAATGCGTCGCTCCTGACAAATGTCGCTGTTGCGGCCGATGCCTCATGATGCGCTAGAATTGGCTCATTGCAATTGAAGCATGCGCAAAGGATATGCAATGAGCGACCAGAAGCAGCCACCAACCGCCTTCCCCGGCATGATGCCGCAGACCAAACCCACCGACCGTCCCTTGAGCGCGGCGACCCAGCGTGTCTATGACATGTGGACGCCCAAGCAAGACCCCGGCAACCCCTTCTATACCAACTTCATGTATTCGCGCGTCACGGGCATCGGCAAAGACGAATCGGAAATGTCGGTTTCGCGGCGCGACCCGTCCAAGGTGCTCAAAATCGGCGATACCTATTATGTTTGGTACACGCGGCGCATCACCGAGCAAGTGCCAGTGGGCATGCGCCACCACGACCAGGCGAATGAAGAGATCCCCGCCGTCGACTGGGATCTGGCGGATATCTGCTATGCCACCTCGAAAGATGGTTTCGACTGGGTGGAGCAGGGCATCGCCGTGCCGCGCGCGCCCAAAGGCACTTATGGCGACCGCTCGCTTTCCACGCCCGATATCTTGGTCTGGAAAGGCCGATATTATCTGTATTACCAGTGCTTCACGACCATGTGGCGGGCGCATGACTGCGTTGGCGTCAGCATGGCGCATGCCGATTCGCCGGATGGTCCCTGGACGCGCATGGACAAACCGATTGTCCCGCAAGGCGTGCCCGGCGAATGGGACAGCTGCGCCATCCACGATCCCTACCCGCTGGTGTACAAAGGCCAAGTCTGGCTCTACTACAAAGGCTCGCCTTTTGAAAAAGTGTCGGGCGGTCTGCTGCGCGCGCAGGGTGTCGCCATCGCCGACCAGCCAGAGGGTCCCTTTGTCAAGTCGCCGCTGAACCCGGTCACCAACAGCGGACACGAGACGATGTATTGGAATTACGAAGGCGGCATTGCCACGCTGCTGATTTTGGATGGACCCGAAAAAGACACGATTCAATTTGCGCCGGACGGACTGAACTTCCAGCCCATGGCGCATGTGCAGCTGTCGCCGGTGGCGCCGGGTCCCTTCTGTCCCGATGCCTTCGCAGACAACGGCGATGGGCGCGGCATCACCTGGGGGCTAAGCCACATCACGCCGCCCGGCGATGGTTCGCGCATGGGCTGTCATATCATCCGCTTCGATTGCGACTTATCGCGCGACCAACATCGCCCGGAGTTCAAGCGCAGCAATCTGCACTTCAGCGAAGAGACATTCTTTCAACGGGTGGCACGTCTGCCCGAAGATTGGCGCGAGCGCATCCTGGCTGAACAAGCCGACTTCGACAAGCCGACCGTCGGCGTCTAATTCGCTCAGCGACCCATCCAGCCGCCATCGACAACCAGGATCTCGCCGCTGACGAAGTCCGATGCGGACGATGCCAGGAAGACGACGGGTCCTTTGAAATCGTCGATTTCACCCCAGCGGCCAGCCGGGATGCGCTCCAGGATGGCGCGGTATCGTTCGGAGTCATTTTGCAGCGCTTCGGTGACATCGGTGCGCACATAGCCGGGCGCGATGGCATTGACCTGCACGCCGCCGCTCGCCCATTCGTTCGCCAGCGCCTTGGTCAACTGGCCGACTCCGCCCTTGCTGGCTGCATAGCCCGGCACTGTGATGCCGCCTTGAAAAGTCAGCAGCGAGGCCGTGAAGATGATCTTGCCGCTGCCGCGCTCCAGCATGCGCGCGCCGATCTCTCGACTGAGCACGAACTGGGCGCTCAGGTTGATTTCGATGATGCGATCCCAATAGTCATCGCTATGCGTGGCGGCCGGCTCGCGCAGGACAGCCCCCGCGTTGTTGACCAAAATGTCGATGACTGGGTGTTCGCTCGTCAGTTGCCCGATGAAATCGCGCAGCTCATCACGCTTTGAGAAGTCGCAGCGATAGCCAGTGAAGCGCCGCCCCTGCGCCAGGACAGCCCGTTCAATATCGCTGCCGCTGGATTCCAGGCTGGCGCTGACCACGATGATATCCGCGCCCGCTTCTGCCAGCGCGCTGGCCATGGCGAATCCAATGCCGCGGCGCGCGCCGGTCACCAGCGCAATCTTGCCATCCAGCCGAAATGAATCGAGTACGCTCATCATACCTCCAACAGAATCTTCATTACGCGCCCGCCTTTTTCCATATCTTCAAAGCCGGACTTCAGCGCGCTCAATGGGCGGATATCGGTGATGAGATCGTCCAGGGGCAGCGCGCCGGAAGCGGCTAGATCGATGGCTGTGGCGAAGTCCTGGCTTTCGTAAACGCGCACCCCTTGCAAGCGCAGCTCGCGCCAAAAGAAGCGGAACAGGTCGAGCTTTGGCGGCTGGGCGAAGATCGCGACTACCACCGCCAAGCCGCGTGTGCGCAGCAATTCGCTCATCACGGACGCGCCCGCCTGCGAGCCCGATACCTCAAAGACGATATCGGCGCCGGCGCCACCTGTGCGCTGCATGACGGCCCCCAGCAGATCATCGTCGCGAGGATTGATCGCCTCGAAGCCCAGCTGCCTCGCCAGGTCGACGCGGTAGGGGTTGATCTCCGAGACGATCACATCTGCGCCAGCCTGCCGCGCCACCAGCGCCACCAGCATGCCGATGGGACCGCCGCCCAGCACGACTACCTGGTCGCCCGCTCTCACATTCGCCAGCCGCACATCATGACAGGCGACAGCCAGCGGCTCGATCAGCGCGCCATGCTGCAGCGAGAGCGAGTCGGGCACGCGGTGCAGCGTATTGGCCGGCACCGTCCAGTAGCTCTGGAATGCGCCCGGCGTGTCGATGCCCAGAAAGTCCAGATTGTGACAGATATGGCTGTGACCGGCCGCGCAAGCGGGGCAGTTATGGCAGGCTGCCAGCGGCATCACCACCACCCGGTCGCCCGGCGCGAACTCGTCGATGCCCCCGCCCGCTGCCTGCACTGTGCCCGACATTTCGTGGCCCATCACCAGCGGCATCTGCACACGCGCATCCATAGCGCCGTGAAAAATGTGCAGGTCTGTGCCGCAAATGCCACAATGCGAAACGCGCAACTGCACCTCGCCTGCGGCCGGCGGACGCGGCTGGCATTCACCCTGTCGTATGCGGCGCTCACCTTCATAAAAGGCTGCGATTGCCATATTTTGTCCTGTTTCTACTTGGGCGAGTCAGCGCCTCGCCCCTACGGATAGATAGCTGTTACTGGATATTGGCATATAGCGCGTCGATTGCGCCTGGCTTGTCGCCGTTGCGGATGGCATCCAAGATGCGCTTGTGCTCGCGGTAGCTTTCCATGATATCGCCGTGCCGCGTGTATTGCATCATCATGCGCATGGCGATCGGCTGCCACAGCGTGAAGATGTCCGTGTCATCGTGGCTCTGGATAATCGCCTGATGAAAGCGCAGGTCGCTGTCGGTCAAGGCATCGACATCGTTGTTCCGACAAGCCGTATGAATATCGGCCAGGATATCTTCCCAGCGCCCGATATCGATCTCGGTGATGCGCTCGAAGATGCTGTCCAGCACGAAAGTCTCGATGGTTCGGCGCAACTGCACGACCAGCGGACGCACCTCCACACTGGGATTTTGGGCAACGCGCGCGCCTTTGTTGGGCTCGAGCACCAGCAAGCCCTGCTGGGTAAGCTGTCGGAAAGCCTCGCGCACGGGACCGCGACTGACGCCGAATCGCTGCGAAAGGTCGGCCTCGCGCAGGGGATCGCCCGGTTTCAGCTTGTTGGAAAGCACTTCACGGCGCAAGCGCGCGGCGATCTGCTCGGGCAGCGTACGATAGATTTCGATTGTATTCATCGACTCATTTCTGCTTCCGCTAGTTGTGCATCAATACAAATAGAGTGTAGCAGCACAATTATTGTTTGTAGGGGTCGGCGGCATCTCGCAAGCCATCGCCCAAGAAGTTAAACGCCAGCACGGTGATGATGACAAAGACCCCCGGAATCAACAGCCAGGGACTTTGGCTGAGGCTGCGGATATTCTGCGCGTCTTGCAGCAGCACACCCCAGCTGACCACCGGCGGGCGAATGCCGATCTGCAAGAAACTCAGCGCCGTCTCGGCAAGGATCATGCCCGGCACCGCGAGGCTGAGCACGACGATCAAGAAGCTGGCGAAAGATGGCAGCAAGTGCTTCAAGATGATATCCAGGTCGCCCATATTGGATATGCGCGCCGCCATGACGAAATCGGCCTCGCGCAATTCCAGCAATTTGCCGCGCACCGCCCGCGCCAAAGTCGTCCAGCCGACTGTCGCCAGCACAAGCGTGATGCCAAAATACACTTGCGTCGAATTCCATTCTTGTGGCAGGGCGGCCGCCAGCGCAATCCACAGCGGGATCTTGGGGATGGATATCAGAAACTCGATGATGCGCTGGATCGCCAAATCGACGCTGCCGCCGAAGTAGCCGGAGATGCCACCAAACAGGCAGCCCAAGCCAAAACTGATGATGACGCCCAGGAAGCCGATGGACAGCGATATCCGCGCCGCGTGCATGGTCCGCGAAAACAGGTCGCGACCCAGATCGTCCGTGCCAAAAGGGAAGTAAACGGCTGGCTCGTCTACGCCAACCAGGTGGATATTGGTTTCGAAGAGCGCAAGCAGCTTATACGGCTCGCCTTGGACGAAGAACTTCAGCGGATAACGTTTGTCGCGCTTTTCGGTGTAATTGCGCTTCAGCGTATCCATGTCCAATTCTTGCTTCAGATCATAAATGAAAGGCAACTGGAAGTTGCCCTCTTCATCCATGAAGTAGATGGCTTGGGGCGGCGCTTTGGCGTATTTGACATGTCGCTTGTAGGGATCGTTGATGGCGTAAAACTCCGAGAAAAGCGCCATGGAATAGAGAACGATGATGACAACCAGCGATCCGATCGCCAGGCGGTGCCGCCGAAATTTGCGCCACATCAACTGCCACTGCGACGCCATATAATAGCTGTCGTCATAAGCGACAGTGCTTGACTTGGCTGGCTCGCGTCTGATGCCGAATCGTCGCAGCATGACCCTCTCCGCTCAGCTAACTGCGCGTTCCATGCGTATCCGCGGGTCGACAACGACCAGCAGAATGTCGGAAACGGTCGTGCCAATGACGGTCAATATCGTCATGAATAACAACAAACTCGCGGCGAGGAAAGTGTCCTGCGTGATCTGGGCGCGCAGCAGCATCGGTCCCGCTGTCGGCAGACCCAGCACATAAGCGGTGATGGTGCCGCCCGATATCAAACTGGGGAAGAGCCAGGCCAGGCTGCTGACGATGGGATTGAGCGCGACCCGCACCGGGTACTTGAAGAGCAGGGTAACTTCGCCGACTCCCTTGCTGCGCGCGGTGATGACATATTGCTTGTTCAGTTCGTCCAGCAGGGTGCCGCGCATGACGCGGACCATGCCAGCTGTGCCGCCCGTTCCCACCACGATGACCGGTATCGGCAGATGAATCGCCAGGTCGCCCAGCTTTGCCAGGCTCCATGGCGCACTCTGAAACTCCGGCGAGAACAAACCAGTCAGGTTCAGACCGTAGTTCGCCCATGCGACATAGAGCAAGATCAGCGCCAGCATAAAATTGGGAATCGCCAGGCCAATGAAGCCGACGAAGGATATGACATAATCGGCGATTGAGTACTGTCGAGTCGCGGAAAAGATGCCGATGGGGATGGCCACCGCATAGGTGAAGATGGCTGACAAGATGGCAATGGTAAATGTCAATGCGAGTCGTTCGCCGATCAAGTCGCGCACCGGCTTTTCCCAGTCGTAGGAATAGCCGAGGTTGCCCTGCAGCACCTGTCCAAACCACTTGAAGTATCGCGCATACAAGGGCAGGTTCAGCCCATATTGTTCGCGTAAAGCGGCGACTTCTTCGTCAGTGAGGTCTTGCCCGGCTTGTTCCAGCCGACTGATATATGTCGAGAGATAATCGCCCGGCGGCAATTGGATGACGACAAAAGTCACGATGGACACCAGCCACAGCAAGAAAACCATATAGACAAGACGCTGCAACACATAGCTTCTCATGCGCCTGTGCCCGCCGCATCCATTGGCATCGAAAAGGGTAAACCGCTCATGTCCACATTGTATCCGCAGAATTGCAGATTGTCAACAATGTACACTTGACAATTTGCCGCGAGTCGGTTATGACTCATTTATGTTGCCTCACACGATTCGCCTCGCATCCAGTATACCGATAGTCGCGCTGGATTTTGTGCGTCGGGGGTATTTCCGATGAACGAGCCCTTGCGCATCGCCTGTGTCGAAACCCGACATTTCTTGCTGCCGCTCAGTCATGCCATGACCGATGCCACCCATGGCGTGCACACCGAGTTTGAGGTGGTGGTCGTGCGTCT
>DAOUJB010000299.1:0-1523 GCA_034423155.1 Anaerolineae bacterium
TTTCGTCCCATTCAGATCAGCGCGCCCGCAGGCAGCATATTGAATTGCCGCCGCCCGGCCCCGGTCAGCGCGCGTCATCTGATCGGTCACTTTGTCAGCCAGCCCTTGCTGACAGCGCTGGCGCAGATCGTGCCGCAGCGCGTGATCGCCAATGGCTCGGCCGGTTTGTGGAATACCATGATGGACGGCGTGGACGCGGATGGCGAAGAATTCGCCTACATATTCTTTTCGGCCGGCGGCATGGGGGCGGCGCACGACCGAGATGGGTTGTCCGCAACCGCCTTCCCCAGCGGCATCATGGGCGTGCCGGTCGAAGCCATCGAAACAGCCGCGCCCCTGTTGATGCACCGGCGCGAACTGCGCGTTGATTCTGGCGGGGCCGGGCAATTCCGTGGCGGCCTGGGACAAGTCATGGAGCTGGAGATCATCACCGGCGCGCCAGCCACACACAGCTGCATGTACGACCGCACCAAGCGACCGGCGCTGGGCTTGCAGGGAGGCCGGCCAGGCTCGCCCGGCAAAGTCAGCTTGTCGGATGGCACACAACCGCATCCAAAGAGCCACTACAGCTTGCAGCCGGGGCAGCGCGTGATCTTGGAGTTGCCGGGCGGTGGCGGCTTCGGCGATCCAGCCCAGCGCGATCCACAGCGCGTGCGGGACGATGTACGCGCCGGCTATGTGTCCAGCGAGGCGGCCGCGCGCGATTATGGCGTGGTCATCGAAGCAGAACCAGGCAAGTGATGCAACAAAGACGATTTGAATAGTTGCACGGCGCTACAACTCCCCACCCCAAAGCCATTACATCAACCCCCCTCAGTCCCCCCGACAGGTCAGGGGGAGGCAAGCACTGGCTACCCTCTCCGTCCTGACGGGGAGGGGCTGGGGGAGGGGTCAGCTACCCTCTCCGTCGGGACGGGGAGGGATGGGGGGCAGGCTTACCTTCTCGCAGCGTCCAGCACAGCCAGCGCCTGGCGAGCGATGGACTCGGTCGGATTGGCGCTGGTGCCTGGCGCGCGCTCGACCAAGACCTCAAGGAAGAAATCATCCACGGCGAAGAGCGCGACCGACCCGTATAAACCGCGACCCAGCACGTGCGGCTGCGGAAAATCTGCGATGGAGTTTTCTTCTTCGATGCCCTCGCGAATGTCTTTCATGCGCAGATAATGCGCCATGGCATAATCCGCCGAGTCGAATTGCGCGAATGTCATCTGGAAGTTGTTCGCCATCTGGTCGATATAAGCGACGCGAAAACCGCGGCCATTCTGAATGTTGCGCGGGCTGCCCACGCCGTTATCAAAGCGTGACAAGTCGCGCCGCCACTGCGTATTGGTGATGATTTCGTTGGGCAGGCTTTCGAGCACAACCTGCAAGAGATCTCTTCAACCATCTTCTTCGGCGGCCGACATCGCAGCTGCCTCAAAAGCTTCGCGATTGTTTTCGAAGAAGCGCAGAGCCTCGCTGGCCAGCGGCGCAAGTGGGCTGACCGAGGTGGTGAAGATCTCGACATAGACCTCGAAGAAATA
>DAOUJB010000300.1:0-6335 GCA_034423155.1 Anaerolineae bacterium
TTCTGCGCCGCAGACGACATCGTCGAAATCGGTTGTGTATACCGGCGAGATTTTGCAAAGGCAGGGCTATCGGCTGTCGGCGACGCACGGTCTGCGCAGCGGCGTGCAATTCCGGCGGGTGGACGCGACTGGCGTCGGCATCGACTGGGTCATCGAGATGGGCTTGCTGGACGCGCTGGATGTCTGGGGATTCGTCGAGCAGGGCGTGGAAATCTGCTTTCCGCCCGAGCGCGGCAGTGGCGGCCTGATGTTCCTGGACGCCGCGACATCCCCGCGGACGGCTTCTCCGCTGGCTTCGGAGATTCGCGATGGCTATACCTGCGCCAGCATCAATCGCGCGGGCACGCTGGCTCTCGTTAGCAATGCGCCACAGCCTTCGCAGCAGCCGATGCCGACCGTCCCGCCGACGACCATGCTGAACGGCTGCATGGTGCGCACGACCAATGTGCTGAACTTCCGCGATGCGCCGGGCGGCAACATCCAGAGCCAGCCCATCCCCCATAATGCGACGCTGACGGCGCTGGAACGGACGGCGACTTGGTTCAAGGTGGATTATCACGGCGCGCGCGGCTGGATCAGCGCCAGGCATGTCGAGCCGATCGGGAATTGCGGCTAGAATCATTTGGGTGACCCAATGGCTCGCCCCTACGACATCTCCTTATTCCCTGCGGCTCGTCCCACAAACTAACTGGGCAGTCAAGGCAATCGCATCAAAACGAAACCCATAGTGACAGCGACCAAATAAATCAAATACTTGCCACAGAGGCACTGAGACACAGAAGTAAGTCCAATAAAGTAATGCAACAATATGAAGGAACGTCGTAGGGGCGACTCTTGAGTCGCCCAAATGGTCAATGGCGGCGTTGTGGGCGATACAAGTATCGCCCCTACAAATTACGAATCAAGATAGCATCGCATTTTTACGCATGACTTACTTAGTACTACTTCTGTGCCTCTGTGGCTCTGTGGCTCTGTGGCAAACAAACAATTTAATGCGATTGCCCTGCCCTACCCCTTGGCCTGTCGGGGGACCGAGGGGGTTATATGCTACAATTGCGCACATCTAACAAAACACGCACAATTTTCCAGCGAGGATTTCCTCATGCAAGTCGCAGAACCAGCCGCGCGCGCTTATGAACAAGTTCTTGTCAGCGTCGAGCAATACAAAGCCTTCCGCCGCGATGGATTTCTGCATGTGCCGGGCTTAATCGCGCAGGCCGAGGTGGCGGAGCTGGCGCGCTTCACCGAAGACATGATGGCCGGTCGCTGCAGCCTGCCAGGCATCCCCGCCCCGCCCGCCGACCTGGGCGAAGCAGAACGCCGCCACTTCTACGAGCGCATCCACATGCCGCATCGCAGCTCAGAACTCGCCGAACGTTTCCTGCTGCATCCGCGCGTGGTCGATGTGCTGGAAGCGCTGATTGGCCCCGATGTGCTGGCGCTGCAAACCATGCTCTTTTTCAAGCAGCCGGGCCAAGCTGGGCAAGGCTTTCATCAAGATTCATATTACATCCCCACCCAGCCCGACAGCTTGATCGGCGCTTGGATCGCCATTGACGCCGCGACGCCAGAAAACGGCTGCTTGTGGATGACGCCCGGCTCCCAGATCGAGCCGATTTATCCCGATTGCGATGGCGCGTCTGAACAAGGCGACACGCTGCTGGACGATATCACCGCCATCCAGTCCGCCAGCCACCCCGATCCCGCTGTCAACACGCTGGCGCAGATCGCCCTGCGCTATGGCAACGAGGTCGCCGTGCCCGCCCAGCCCGGCGATGTCATTTTCTTCGGCGGGCATATCTTTCATCGCTCGCACCGCAACCAGGCCGAAACTCCTCGCCGCGCATTTGTGAGCCACTATTGCAACGCTCGCTCGCGCGTGCCCTGGAATCACGGCATTCCCTATGCGGGCGAAGACGCAGGCGCTGCCGCCAATCATGTGCACATCCTGGCGCGCGGCAGCACACACCTGCCCTATGCCCAGCCGGCTTTTGGCACGCCCTGCGCCGCCAACCTGCCCCAGCTGTATGGCGAGCGCTTCGATGACCAGCGGACGCGCTCCATGATGGGCGATGGCAACGGCTTCATGGTGCTGGTGCCGCACGAAGAAGCCGCCCACGACCACTAGCGAGAGCGACAGCTATGATCTTTGATGCGCCCTATGCCGTTTCCGATGCCCAGGTGGCTGCCTACCAGCGCGATGGGCATATCCTGCTGGATGATGTGCTGCCGGCGCAATTCATCCCGCCTTATCACGCCGCCATCGTCCAGACAGTCGCCGAACGCAACACAGAAACGCGCGCGCTGAAAGACCGCGACACTTATGGCATGGCTTTCTTGCAGACGGTGAACCTGTGGGAGCACAGCGCAGTCGTCAAGGAATATGTCATGGCGCGGCGCTTCGCTGGCATCGCGGCGAGATTGATGGGCGTGCGGCGCGTGCGGCTCTATCATGACCAGGCGCTATTCAAAGAAGCGGGCGGCGGACTCACGCCCTGGCACCAAGACCAGCATTATTGGCCCCTCGCCACCGACAAGACCATCACCATGTGGATGACGCTGGCGGATATCCATGCCGAGATGGGCACGCTGCGCTTCGCATCGGGCTCGCACGCCGAAGGCTACCTGGGCGACATCCCGATTTCGGACGAATCGGAGGCACAGCTGCGCGCCTTCGTGCAAGAGCGGGGCTTCACGCTGCAGCAGGCAGAGACCATGCGCGCCGGCAGCGCCACTTTTCACAGCGGCTGGACCCTGCATTCCGCACCGCCCAATGAGTCGGACTCGCTGCGCCCGGCTATGACCGTCATCTATTACGCCGATGGCACGCGGGTGGGCGAGTTGGACAACAAGAATCGGGTGGGAGACAGAAACCGCTGGCTGCCCGGCACGCAGCCCGGCGAGTTGGCGGCCACGCATTTGAATCCCGCGCTGGGGTGATGCCCATGCCCAACTTCATCATCGCCCACGACCTCGGCACGACTGGCAACAAAGCCACGCTCTACGACCGCGAAGGCAGGCTGGCCGGCGCGGCCTTTCACGCCTACGACACCGAATACGCCCACACCGGCTGGGCAGAACAGAACCCGAACGACTGGTGGCGAGCCGTCTGCTTTTCCACGCGCCAACTGCTGAGTGAAACGCGCGTGCCCGCGGACGACATCGCCTGCATCACCTTCAGCGGCCAGATGATGGGCGCAGTCCCGTTGGATCGTCAAGCGCGTCCGCTGCGCAATGCCATCATCTGGGCGGACCAACGCGCCCTGGCACAAGAACGCGCCATTGGCGAACGCGTCAGCTTCGATGACATGTACCAGATCAGCGGGCATCGTCTGAGCGCTTCCTATTCGCTGGCGAAGATCATGTGGCTGCGCGACAACCAGCCCGATATCTACGCCCAAACGCATAAATTCATGCAGGCCAAAGATGCCATCGTGGCGCGCTTGACCGGCGAATTCGTCACCGAGCCATCCGATGCCTCCAGCATGAATCTCTATGATTTGCAGCGCGGCGAATGGTCGGCGCAGATCCTGGATGCCGTGCAGCTGGATGCGGATAAACTGCCCCAGCTGCGCCAGTCGATCGATGTTGTTGGCGCGGTGCGGGCGGATGTGGCGGACGAAGTCGGCGTATTGGCTGGCACGCCAGTCGTCATCGGCGGCGGCGATGGGGCTTGCGCGGCAGCCGGGGCGGGCGTCGTCAGCGAAGGCAGCGCCTACAATTATGTCGGCTCTTCTTCGTGGATCGCCATCAGCACGCCAGCGCCCATCTATGACCCGGCCCACCGCACCTTCACATTTGGGCATGTCATCCCCGAACTATTCATGCCCACCGGCACCATGCAGGCGGCCGGCGCCAGCTATCAATGGACGCGCGACCAACTGGCAAGCCTGGAAGCGGAAACAGCCGAGCGCCTGGGCATCAGCGTTTATGAGCTGATGAATTTGCAGATCGAGCAGATCGCGCCCGGCGCAGACGGTCTTTTCTTCTTGCCCTACCTGCTGGGCGAACGCAGTCCGCGCTGGAATCCGCATGCCCGCGGCGCATTCATCGGGCTGACGATCCGGCATAGGCGCGCGCACATGCTGCGGGCGGTGCTGGAAGGCGTCACGCTGAATTTGCGCGTGATTTTGGACGCCTTCCGCGCGCAGGGCACGCAGATCGATGCCATGCGACTCATCGGCGGCGGTGCCAGCGGTCATATCTGGAATCAGATCATGGCCGATATTTATGGCTTGCCCGTGCAGCGCTTGAGCATCCTGGAAGAAGCGACATCCATGGGCGCGGCGCTGGTCGGTGGCGTGGGCGTGGGGCTGTACGCTGGCTTCGAGATGAGCGAGCAGATGAATCAAGTGGCGGCGACTATCTTGCCCGAGCCGGCCAGCCAGGCGCTCTACGCAAAGATGCTGCCCCTCTTCGACCGCCTCTATGAGTCGCTCGCGCCTGTGTACGAAGAGATCGCGGCTTTGTAAAAATTGAAAACGCAGCGATCGACCGCGGAGCCCGCGCAATTCCTCTTCATCGGCGTCAGCACCGGCGCTTCGTCGATCCGGCGCATCTTCCCGCGCTGGATGCAGTTGCTGGGCGTGGATGCCGAGCTGGTAGGCGTAGATCTGCCCTTGCGCGCGCCAAGGGCGACTTATCGTGAAATCGCCACGCGCATCATTGCAGACGGGCGCATCAAAGGCGCGCTCATCACCGCGCACAAGATCGACATGCTGCGCGCCTGTCATGATCTGTTCGACTGGCTCGATCCCTACGCCGAGATCTGCGCGGAAGTTTCCTGCCTGGTCAAGCGCGAGGGGCGGCTGCTGGGTTATGCCAAAGACCCGCTGTCATCGGCGCTGGCTTTGCAGCAATTCGTGCCCGTGCGGCACTGGACGGGCGAGCGCGATGTGCTGTGTTTGGGCGCCGGTGGAGCAGCTATCGCCATCAGCGTCTGCCTGGCACAGCGCGCAGAAGCACAGGGCGCGCCACGCCGTTTTGTACTGACGGATATCTTGCCCGAGCGGCTGGAATCGATCCGCCAGGTGCATGCGCGGCTGGATACATCCATACAATTTTCGTATCAGCTCTGCCACAGCGCGACCGACAATGACGCCCTGCTGCGCGGTCTGCCGTCGGGTTCGCTGGTCATCAATGCGACCGGGCTGGGCAAAGACGCGCCTGGCTCGCCCCTGACCGATGCTGCGCGCTTCCCGCAAGACGGGCTGGTGTGGGAGCTGAATTATCGCGGCGAGCGGGATTTCATGCGCCAGGCAAGGGCACAGGCCGACCAAAAGCGGCTGCATATCGAAGACGGCTGGGCCTACTTCTTGCATGGCTGGACAGAGGTGGTCGCCGAGGTGTTTGACCTGGCGCTGGACGATGCGCTCTTCGCGCAGCTGGCGGATGCGGCGGGGCGACGCGCCGCAAATCAGGACTCGTCGTAGGGGCGAGACGACGGCTCGCCCATCAAACCACGGACACGCGCCGTCTGTCACTGTCATTCAAATGCGGATTCTAGTTTATGCGGGATTTTCGGGTCGAGACATTGGGGATTCTAACGGGCGAGTCAACGCCTCGCCCCTACGAATTACCGGCTATAATCCCCGCATATCCATCCGCGGAGGTAACGCTCCATGCCGCTGACCGAGCCTTTCGTAACCGAAGTCGACTTTGCCAGCGGAGTCCTTTCGCCCGCGCGCAGCGTCTATCAGCGCCATCTCAGCGATATGCCGGGCTATTATGCCGAGCGAGACGCTGTCGAACGCATCTTGGCTGACGAAGGCGACCGCCTGATCTACGAAGTGCAGAGCATCACGCTGCCCGCGGACGAAGGCCAGCTGCCGCATTGCACGACGCGCATTTTGCCGGGTTGCATCGGCGCGGAATTCCACATGACCAAGGGGCATTTTCACGCCCGCCGCGAACAGGGCGAGGTCTATTTCGGCTTGTCCGGGCGCGGCCTGCTGCTCTTGCAGACCGCAGACGGCGCAACCAGCGCCCAGCCTATGCAAGCGGGAACAGCCGCCTATGTGCCGCCATACTGGGCGCACCGCACAGTCAATATCGGCACTGAGGACTTCGTCTTCTTTTGCGTGTGGACGGCCGAAGCCGGGCACGACTACGCCACCATCGAGCGCGATGGCTTTCGCAAGCTGGTGGTGATGAAAGATGGTCGGCCGATCGTCATAGACAATCCGAAATCCGCCTGAAGAAAGCGGGGCAAGCCCATGACCCAGCCCAATATCATCCTCATCATCACCGACCAGCAGCGCTACGACACCATCAACGCGCTGGGCTTCCCCTACATGGACACGCCCAACCTCGACCGTCTGGCGCGCGAAGGCGTC
>DAOUJB010000301.1:0-2913 GCA_034423155.1 Anaerolineae bacterium
TGCGCGGAGTCGGCGGCGCTCCAGCCATATTCTTCATGGGCGCGTCTGGCGAAGTCCTCGTGCACGGTGGGCAGGCTGCGGCGGCGGTCATCGCGGTCGATGACATCATCGTGCACCAGCGTCCAGGTGTGAAAAACCTCGATGGCGGCCGCCACTGGCAAGGCGCGGTTTTCATCGCCGCCCAAAGCGCCACAAGCGAGTAGAGCCACCGCTGGTCGCAGCGACTTGCCACCGCCCTTGATATAGCTGTAGACGGCAGCGCGGATGTGATCGGGACGAAAGCGATTGACGAAGCGCTCTTGCAGCAGGTAGTCCAGCAGCAGCTGCCTGCGCGCGGCGATGGCGGCAAGCAGCTTTGCGTGAGAATGGCGCATGACGACTCCCGCGCGGATCGCGGTGTTCTTGCGGGACATTCTACCCGCACAAGGCGGACTGGCACAGCAGCGATTGCTCAGCGTTTGGACGAGCCCTAGAGCGCTCCGATGCGCAGATCGCGGATGTGCAGCGATTGCCCTCGCGGGACAGGCAATGTGCCGTGCCCAAAGCGCCCCTGCGGCGTTACGATGGCGTATTGGTTGTCGACCCATGCCACGAAGCCCAGCCGCGCCCTGGGCACAAATTCGGCCCGCAAGACTTCTGCATCATCGACGCGGAAGACCGCGCCATCCGCCCGCCAGTCGATGCTGTAGGCGCGATAATCGCTCAGCAGCGCCGCATCCAGCAGAACTTCCTGGACGCCCAGCGCGCGCTGTCCAAGGCCCCAGAGCGCATCGTATAGGCGGCGGCTGCGCATCAACAGGCAGCCGAGCGGCGCAACCGGCAACAGCCCCAGAAAACGCCAGTTGCGCGCATTGAAGGTCGCGGCTTTCCAGCCGTGCCCGGGCAGGTCTTTCGCCAGCGCGATTTCGCCGGGCGGGCTGCTGAAGAAGAACCAAAGCGCTTGCGGCAGCCGAAAAGCGCGCTCGCCAGGCACAAAAGCATGATTCCAAAAGCCGAAGCCAGCCGTGCCGCGCAGCTCGCCGTCAAAGCGGGCGGTCAGGCTCAGGCGCAATGGTGGCGCATTGTGAAAGTCGCGCGTGGTTTTATAATCGCTGATTTGGGCATTGCGATAATCTGCGCCGCGGGCCGGGGGCAGCGCGAGACGCCATTCACCCTGCGCGCAGTTCACTCGCGCATCGCCCTGTTGCGTGATCTGCCACGGATTGCCCCGCGCCGCGTTCGTCATCGGACGACGAAGTTGCAGCTTTCTTCTTCAAATTCTGTGGCTGTGCCGGGACCATAGCGCGTGTAGCCATCGCTGATGGCGCGCTGCCAACTGACGCGATAGGTGATTTCGACTGTTCCCGCCGTCAGCGGACCAAAAGGCACATACCAATAGACGACAAACTGCCCTCCGTCCTGGCGGGGCGCAAGGCGATAGCTGTCCAGGACGGCGATTGAGACGCCATTGACGCGCAACTCGTGTTGGGCGTTGTCGATGTGCTGCCAGACTTGGGCTTCGCTGCTGGCGAACCAGCCCCAGAAGATGCGAATGGTCGAGCCCCTGGTCAAGCCCGCTGGCGGCGACAAGCCAAAGGAGCGATCATCACAAAAGGCGAAGACATTGACATCGCGGCGTGGCGTGGCGGCGGGCAAAGTGGCTGGCGCGGGCGGGGAAGCGGTGGCTATGGGGGACGCGGCTATCTCGACAGTCGTTTCTGCGATGGCTGTGGCTGTGGCATGGGCGGCGGGCAGATCGACAATGGGGATATCCAGCAGCAGGGTGTAGTCGGCAGTCGGCACGGGGGTGATCGGCGGCGTTGGCGTTTCCACCAGCAGCAGCGCCGAACTGACCCAGCCGGTTTTTTCGTCGTCCAGTTGGATTTGATACCAGCCATTGGCGCGATCTTGCCCGATAATCTGCGCGCCTTCGCCCGGCGACAGCGCATTGATGGCGGCGAATGTCGTGCCTGGTCCGCTGCGCACATTGATGCGTTGGCTGACATTGACGATGCCGTAGAGCGTGGGCGTGGCAGTGGGAGTCGCCGTGTCGGTGGGCGTCGGGGTGGCAGTCGGCGTGAAGGTGTCGGTGGGGCTTGGCGTGGCGCTGGGCGTCCGAGTCGCGGTCGGCGTGGCAGTCGGTTGCGGGGTATCGCTGGGAGTGAGCGTGGGGGTTTCGGTGGGAACGCTGAGGCTGGGCAACTGACACGATGCCAACCAAGGCACCAGCAAGAGCGCCGCCAGCAAAAGTAAGAGCATCCGCAGAGAAGGCATTCGATCGCTCACGACAGCACATTATAGTGTCGATAGCGATTCTGCGCAAAATCAATCACCCGTACGAGCGGATTGTGGGCGACCCGGCGGATCGCCCGTACGACGCCGCTTTTGACGCGCTTTTTATCCGCAAGTCCCGATCGGCTCAACAAGATCTTCGCTGATCCAGCCCCGCGCGCCGTGATAATCCACCTTGATATAGCCCTCGCTCCGTTCCAATGCCGTCAGCTTGATGTCGAAGGGCAGGATGTCGACGATCTCCCCGCCCGGGCTGGCGCGGAAGTTCAGCATGTATTGCGTGCGCACCATGCAGCCGCTCAGGCTATAGACAGGCGGCGGCACCGGGGTGGGCGTGGGCACTGGCGGCCCGTTGACCAGGGCAACCGTGCCAGCGCGGTTGATCGTCGTGCAGATCATGCCGTCCCTGCCGACGACCGGCAACTCCGAAACAGCTCGCGGCGCGGTGGCGGCATCCAAAAAGCGGAAAGAACCGCTGCTGCCCTCGAAACAAACCTGCGTATTGTGCAGCACCCAGCCCCAGACATCGACGCCATCGCGGAAGCCCAATCCCAACACGGCTGCGTTGCCGATGCCCGAGCTGTCCACCTGCTGGCACTGCGTCAAATGCGTGATGTTGTACACGCTGATGTGGTCGGGCAG
>DAOUJB010000302.1:0-3160 GCA_034423155.1 Anaerolineae bacterium
CTCGAGGGCGGCGACAACCGCTTCTGCATCGGTAAAAGTGCCGGCGCGCTGCATCGCATCTGCCATGAGCCAGACGCTGTCATAGGCTTCCATGGCGAAGCTGACCAGGATATCGCCGAAGTCGGCCCGGTAGCGCCGATCCAGCTCGGCAGCCAGGTCATTGTAGAGGCTGGGCACGGTGCCGACGCGGTCGAAGGCGCAGTAATTGCCGTCGGGGACGGTGTTCCAATATTGCGTCGACTGGAAGGCCAGGTGATTGGTGACGCAGATGGTATCGGCTGTCGGCGCGATGCCCAACTCGGCCATTTGCTGCGTGAGGTTGTACGAAGTTTCGCCAGTGACATGCAGGCGGATGGCATCTGGCGGCTCGGGCCGGGCTTGGATGCGGCTGAGGATGGGCACGAAGTCTTCGGTACCCAGTTCGACTTCCAGCTGATCGACATGCACGCCGGCTCGCTCCAGATGCGCTCGTTCGGCAGCGGCGGCCGGATGCCCATAGTCGGTATTTTCCAGGATGATCACCGCATCTTCCACGCCCAGCGAGACCAGCCAATCGGTCACGATCTTGCCGACGATGGAACTGGGCGGCGCGGTGCGGAAGACAAAGTCGACGCCCTGGCTGCGGCGGGGCGGCTTGCCCTCAAATTCGACATAGCCGGCGGCGCTGATGTTGTCGTTGCGCGGGTGAGCATAGATCGTGGGAATGCGATAGCGTTGTACCATGCCCATGGTCGCCAGCCCGACCGCGCTGTGATAAAAGCCAACGATGCCCCGCACATTGTCTTGCAAGATCAGCCGCTCGACAACCGCCTGCCCATACTCCGAAACGCCCTCGGAATCGGCAATGACCACATCCAGGCGATGATTGACGCCATCGATCTGGATGCCGCAATCGGCGTTGATATCGACGATGGCTTGCTCGAATCCCCACTGCATGCCGATGCCGCCGGTCACAGAGCCAGGCGCAGACAACGGTACCACACCGCCCAGCCGCACAATTTCTTCGGCGAAGTCGCAATGGTCTTCGGCATAGCCTGCGCCCGTCATCACTGCCGTCAACAGGCACAAGACGAAAGTGAGTCGCAGTAATCTAGGCAACATCGCGGCATCCTTTCTGAGCATGCAAATCTGCGTCTAGCCTACAGATTACTTCGCGATATGACAAGTTCTCTTAGTCCTCCCACCGGGCAATCGCGTAAATTATTTTGCCACCGAGGCACCGCTCAATTCGAAAGCCGTAGGGACGAGACTTGTCTCGCCCACAATGCCGCCATTGTACCTGTGGGCGACTCAAGAGTCGCCCCTACGACATTCCTTCTTTCGGTTGTTGTCAAGGCGCTGCGGCGGTCTACTTGCCTGGTCGGGCAGCGTCCGTCTGGCCAGGCGATATACTATGCTATGCGAAAATTCGGGAGCCACAGCCATGCCTCGCCTATTCGTCGCCATCGACCTGCCTGACGAAACCAAAGACCAGATCTTGCGCTTGCGCGAGGACGACTTGCCGCCTGGGCGCTGGACACGCCGAGAAGCGCTGCACTTGACGCTGCATTTCATCGGCGAAACGGGGGAGAAACAAGCGCGCCGCTATATGCAGGCGTTGCAGCAGGTGGATGTGGGGGAATTCGCATTGCAGATCGGCGGCGTCGGACAATTCCCGGTTGACAGCCGGCCTCGCCTGATCTGGGCAGGCGTGCAGAATACGCCGGAGCTGCGCGCGCTGCATGAAGCGGCTGGACGCGCCTTGCATAGCCAGGGTTTTCGACTGGAACAACGGCGCTTCCACCCACACATCACGCTGATGCGCTTCAAGAAACCCCTGCGCCGAGGTGTAGCCAGCCGCTGGATTCAAGCGCATCTGGATTTCTCTATCGAGGCGTTTGCTGTGCGGGAATTCGCTTTGTACGAAAGCAAGCTGCGGCCGGGTGGCGCAGTCTATACGAAGCGCGGCGTATATGCGCTGGGCTCGCCCTGATTAACTCGTCCGAATAGTCGCGTAGGGGCGACTCTTGAGTCGCCCATTTCACTCCGCTTGCGGCAGGCGATGCACGCGTAGCAAGAGACCAGCCGCCACGATCACCGCGCCTATCGTCGCAAACGCCAGCTCCAGCGAAGTCTGCCCCAGCGCTGCATAAATGGGCGCGCCAATGGCGATGAACAAGCTGGCGAACATATTGATTAGCGACAGAACAGTCGCGCGATTTTCGCTCGAAATCAGCGCATTCTGATAAGCCGAAAAGAGCGGCGCTTTCATATCATTTGCGCCGTACATGAATGTGACCAAAAGCACAGTCGCGATGGGTCCGGCCGCCGCCGCCAGCAGCCAATACAACAGGCCCGGCAGCAGAATCAGCAGCGCCACCGCCCGCGCCTGCCCCAGCCAGGCTTCCAGCTTCCAGGCATAGCGCTGCGTAATCACAGCCAGCAGGCTGCCCAGCGACAGGGTCAAGCCCACCACGAAAGGCGTCGTCTCATTTTGCACCAGATAAGGCGGTGCCAGCGTGGTGACCAGAGTCGCCGTGAATGGCGTGCTGAAGACCACCAGCATGGCCAGCCGCCGCAAGCGTCGATTGCCGGCCAGCAGAGCAAGACCCGTGCGCAGCAGGCTCAGGCTGCCCGGTCGCTCATCGCTTGACGATGCCGCTGGCTCGCGCAGGGTGAAGCACACCAGCAGCCCAATGCCCAGCGCTGCTACGGTCAAGGCAATGGCGGGGATGAAATTCTCGACCGCGGCATCACCGATGATCAAACCGCCGAGCACCGGCGCGATGACAAAGGCGATCTGGCTGTAGCTGTTGAGCCGCCCCATGGCGCGCTTCATGGCATCTTCGCGTCCGTCGGGGGGCAGGCTGTCATAGACCAGCGCCTCGACCGCGCCCGACGCAAAGGCAAAACCTGTGCCCGTCAGCAGCGCGATGAAGATGTACCACTCGAAGCTCCGCGCGAAGATGAAGATGAACTCGGCGCACATCAGTAAGAAGGTCGAAGCGGCGATCGACCACTTGCGCCCCAGCCGGTCGGCCAAGATGCCAGTGGGCACTTCCATCAAGAATATGGTGAAGATCATGATCGATTCTATGAGGCTGATCTGCACCAGGCTCAAGCCGCGCGCCAGCAACAGCAGCGCAACGGCATGCACATAGAGATGAAAGCGCTGGGCAAA
>DAOUJB010000303.1:0-1626 GCA_034423155.1 Anaerolineae bacterium
CAGACGGCTCCAGCAGCGCCATCAGCAGGGCGCGCAGGGCATTGCGCGTGCCGATCGCCCAAGCGCCGATGCGGTTGATGCTGGCATCAAAAAAGTCCAAGCCGATATGCACGCGTTCCAGCGCAGCGCAACGCACGATCTCTTGCATGATGGCTTGCAGATCATCGGTCAGCGTCACCACATGGTCGCTGTCCCAGCGCACGCCGCGGCTGACATGCAGCAGCAATTCCGGCACATACAGCAGCACCGACGACAGCTTGTCGGAGATGGTCTCGGTGGGATGAAAATGCCCCGCATCGAGACAGAGCAGCAACCCGCGCGTGGCGGCATAACCCAGATAAAATTCGTGCGAGCCGACGACATAGCTCTCGCTGCCCAGCCCAAACAGCTTGCATTCAACCGCGTCCAGGTTGTGCGCGGAATCGATTTTTTTCGCATAGATCGCATCCAGCGAAGCAAGCAGTCGTTGGCGCGGCGACAGGCGATCGGCGGGCGTATCTTTGTAGCCATCGGGAATCCACAGGTTGGTGATGCAAGCCTCGCCCAGCTGCTCGCCGAAGTAGGCGCCAATCTCGCGGCAGGCGATACAATGCGCGATCCAAAAGTCGCGGATGCCCTTGTCGGCATGCGACAGCGTGAAGCCATCATCCGCCAGTTCGTGCGAAAACAGGGTCTGGTTGAAATCCAGCGCGTGGTCGTTTTCCCGCGCCCAATCGACCCAGGAGGCGAAGTGCTCCGGCAGCAACTCATCGCGCGGGATTTTACGCTCGCTGTCCAGGTAAGAGCCATGCAGCGCCAGCCGATGCCGCCCGGGGATCATGCTATAGGCTTGGTCCAGGTCGGCTCGCAGCTCGTCGATATTGCGGGCTTTGCCGGGATAATTGCCCGTGGCCATGATGCCGCCGCTGAGGCCGCGTTCCGGGTCTTCGAAGCCCAGCACATCATCGCCCTGCCAGCAATGCAGGCTGATGGGCACGGTCTTCAGCGAGGCGAGCGCCGCCGCGACATCGACATCCAAAGCGGCGTAACGCTCGACAGCCAGTTCATAGGCTGCCTGTATCTGTTTGTCGCTCACCGCAAAAGTCATATTGCGCCTCCCGTTCCGGTTCTTCTGATATACAAATGGGCGATTCGAATATCGCCCTACCATCTGGGTAACACCAATAAGTCATGCGTAACCTAGAAACGCCGCTCATAATTGGAACATGTAGGGGCGATACTTGTATCGTCCACTATGTCGACATTGAGCATTTGGGCGAGACAAGTCTCGCCCCTACGACTTTCGTTCATATTGTTGCATTACTTTATTGGTTTCACTTCTGTGTTCTCAGTGTCGAAGCCGATATTCGACTCGTCCCGGGTCTAGCGCGCGCCAGCGGCTTGCAGGCAGGCTTGCATGTGCCCGCGAGATTCGGCGCCGATGATGCAGCATTGTTCCAGCGTATAGCCTTTGGCTTTGGTGCCGATGACTTCCAGGTTGAGCGGACCGGTGTAGCCGTGCTCGTGCAAGACGCGCATGTAGCCAACCAGGTCGATATCGCCGCGCCCATTGGCTTGTTCGTGCGGCTCGCCAGGACCCTGCTGACGTCCTTTGCAATCGCGGATGTGCACATGCTTGATGCGCGA
>DAOUJB010000304.1:0-1636 GCA_034423155.1 Anaerolineae bacterium
CGCAAGCTGGCTTATGGCACCGACTTTGTCATGCAGCCGGTCTGGCATCCCGCTGGCCGACACATCGCTTTTGTCGCCTGGAATCATCCGCAAATGCCCTGGAATGGCAGCGAGCTGCGCTTGATCGAGCTGGTATTTGACGCTTCGGGCTTGCCCTATGCGGCGGATATTGTGACTTTGGCGGGCGATGCCGAAACCGCCATTTTCCAATCGGCTTTTTCGCCCGATGGCCGCTATCTGTCCTACATCAGCGATGCCAGCGGCTGGGGGCAGGTCTATGTTTATGATCTCGATGCGCAGCAGCATATCCAGTTGACAAGGGCAGCAGCGGAACACGGGACGCCGGCCTGGGCGCAAGGCATGCGCACTTATGGCTGGTCCAGCGACAGCCGCGCCATCTATGTTTTGCGCAACGACCGCGCCTTCTTCAGTCTGCAGCGCTGTGATGTGGATTCGGGCGCTTGCGAACCAGTGGCTGGTTTGGACGAATATAGCGAAATGGAGCAGATCAGCCTTGCGCCCAAAACCGATGCCATCGCCATGATCGCCTCGTCATCGTTGATACCGCCGCGCGTGATATCGCTGCATGGGCAATCCAGACTGCAAATCCATCGCCGGCGCGGGACAGAGAATCTGGGCGCAGACCAATTGTCCGCGGTGCGGGCGATCACCTGGGCCGGCGACGATGGCGGCACTGTGCACGGGCTGTATTATCCGCCCGTCTTGCGAGAAGCGTTGCCGGCTGGCGTGCCTCCGCTGATCGTCAACATCCACGGCGGACCGACTTCACAGCGCTATGCCGGTTATGCTAGCGAAGTGCAATTCTTCACCACGCGCGGCTATGCGGTGCTGCAAGTCAATCATCGCGGTGGCACGGGCTATGGCAAAGCGTATATGAATATGCACCGCGGCAACTGGGGCGTATATGATGTCACCGATTCGCTGGCTGGCGTCAAGCACCTGGCGCAAGCGGGACTCGCGGATGGCGACAAAGCGGTCATCATGGGCGGCAGCGCGGGCGGTTTCACTGTGCTGCAATCGCTGGTCGAGCAGCCTGGTTTCTACAAGGCGGGCATCTGCTCTTACGGAGTCTCCAACCAGTTCGGCTTGCTGATGGACACGCACAAGTTCGAAGAGCGCTATACCTATTGGCTGCTGGGCGAGCTGCCCGAAGCGGCTGCGCTCTATCGCCAGCGTTCGCCCGTTTTCCACGCCGACCAGATCGTCGACCCCATCATCGTCTTCCAGGGCACGGACGATGTGGTCGTGCCGCAAGACCAGTCGGACAGCATCGTCGCCTCGTTGAAGCGACGCGGCATCGCGCACGAATATCACTTGTTCGAGGGCGAGGGGCATGGCTGGCGGCAGGCGGAGACAATCGAAACTTATTACAACGCCATTGAGCGCTTCTTGCTGCAGCATGTCATCTATGCATAAAGTCGCCGGGCACGCCGAGGCGCGCGGATGATCGGCAATATCGTCTTGCTGTTGCTTGGGCTGGCTGGCTTGTTTTATGGCGGCAACTGGCTGGTGCGCGGCGCGTCCAACCTGGCGATGTCTTTTGGCGTATCGGTGCTCGTCATCGGCATGACCATCGTCGCGCTGGGGACATCCATGCCCGAGCTGCTGGTGAGCG
>DAOUJB010000305.1:0-6023 GCA_034423155.1 Anaerolineae bacterium
GTGCCGGATATATCGTCATCGGTGACGATCAGCGGGACATTCAGCTTGTCGTGCACATAATAATTGATCTCGCCCAGATGTTCCGTGATCGCCTCGTAGGGCCAGCCTTCAAACGGGCGGCCGAGGTAAACGCCGATGATCTTGCCCAAAACGCCGGCATAGACCCTTTCCAGATAATCCTTGGGCAGGGGCATGGTTGTCTCCTGTTCTGATGATTGTGGGTAGGGATTTTGTGTTTGTGCGCGAAATTGGGATTTTGACGGGCGAACCACCGGCTCGCCCCTACGACGAATCGCGATATGGGCAAAGGTCTATGTCTTGATGCCGCCCTCGGCCAGACCCTCGATAAACTGCCGCTGCAAAGCCAGGAAGAGCACCATCACCGGGAAAATGATGATGATTGCGCCGGCGCTGGTTAATGACCAGTCGCGGTCGAAGCGGTCGACGAATTTGTAGAAGCTGGTCGTCACCGGGAATTGGTTCGGATCGTGTATGAATGTCAACGCTAACAGGAACTCGTTCCAGACGCCCAAGCCCACCACCAAGCCCACGGTCAGGAAACCAGGTTTCGTCAGGGGCAGCACGATGCGCGTCAGCACCTGGAACTCGTTGGCGCCATCGACGCGCGCGGCGTCTTCCAATTCTCTGGGCAGGTCGATCATATAAGAGCGCAGCAGGAAGATGGTCAGCGGTGCGTTGCCGGCGACATAGACCATGATCAGCAGGAACCTGGCATCTACGCCAAGCCGCTTCAAGGAGTTGATTTGCACGAAGAGCGGCACGATATACATCCACAGTGGGATGGTCGAGGCGATCAGGAAGTAGAGCATGAGCAGGTCGGAGCCGGGCGGTCGCTTGCGCGCCAGGGCATAAGCCGCCAGACCGCCCAAGACCAGTTCAGCCGCTATTGTGGCCACGACATAGATGATGCTATTGCCCATGGTCGTGGCGAAATTGCCCTTTTCCCAAGCGTCAGGGAAGTTGTCGGGGACGATATTGACCGGCGGACCCAGCGGATTCTGCCCGATTTCGAGATTCGTCTTCACCGAGTTGAAAGCCAGCACTAGCAGCGGTATGACGGCAAAGGCGGTCAATAGCAGCAGCACAGTGTGGTTGAAAACCAGCAGCCGACTGCGCTCTTTGCTGCGCCCCCTTTGCAGGACTGTATCGCGTAGCGAGACTTTACCAATAGCGGTCATATATCCCATCCTCTCCGCCGCAACATGATGAATATCAAAATGATGAAACCGGCAAATATGCTGATGACCACGCCTTGCGCCGCGCCGTAACCGGCTTGAAAGCGGAAAAAGGCGTTCTTGTAAAGCTGGGTGGCGATCACCTCGGACGCGCCGGCCGGTCCACCTTGCGTCAAGAGAAAGATGTAATCAAACGCCAGGAAGGACCAGATCGCGACCATCATATACATGAAGAGCATGACCGGTCGGATGCCGGGCAAGGTCACATGGCGGAACTCTTGCCAGCGGTTGGCGCCGTCGATCTTGGCGGCATCGTATAGCACCGGCGGGATGGATTGCATCGCCGCCAGGAACAGAATCATCAAGAAACCCCAGAAATGCCAGTTGTCAATGAAGGCGATGGAGATCAAGGCGCTCTCCGGGCGGCCCAGAAAAGCGACGCCGAAGACATCTTCCAGCCCAAGAAGATTATCTAGGGCGGCACCAATGCCCTGCCGCGGGTTCAGCAGGTTCTTCCATATCGTCGTGGTGACGACGCTGGCCAACACATAGGGGATGAAAAGAATGCTGCGGTAAATCATGCCGCCGCGCTTGACCTGCGCAAGCATCGCGGCGCAAAACAGCGCCAAGATAAAGGGCACGGTGAGGAAGAAGGCCATCCAAATAATGTTGTTGCTCAGCGACTTGGCAAAAGTTTCGTCTTCAAAAAACAACCTGTGATAGTTGTCCAGTCCGACGAAATTCACATTCATGCCAATCCCGGTCCAATCGGTCAAGGACATGTAGACGCCTTGCACGGCCGGTATGGCGACGACGAAAATGTGAATGATCAGCAGCGGCGAAATGAAAATCCAAGGGATGATGATATTTCGCAAGAACTTCCGACGCCAGGTTTCATTGGCGAACTTTTCAAATACGGTCGCTGGCTTTAATTGGGTGAGAACCGCCATAGTGCTTGCCTCTCCTGAGTCAGTGGAGGCGCTGGCCGTCTAGACGAAGGACAGCCAGCGCCAGAAAACTTAGCGTTATCGGGACGGAATTGGTGGGAGGTTCCCGGCCTCAAGCTCTGCGGTCATGAGGGTATCCAAACCTTCGAGATATTCCTCGACGGTGATTTCGCCGACCCAGACGCGCTCTACCTCTTCAATGATGTAGTTGAAGCCAGCGGGGGACCAGAAGGTCCAGGTGGTGTAACCATAGCGGTCATTGGCGGATGCGTCCGACAGATCGGCATAGACCCTGGCGACGCGCGGGTCGAGATCGCCCATGACATCCTCGGAAATGGTGACGGGCGCCGGTCCCTTGCGGCAGTTGGTCAGCATCTTGCCTTGCGTCTCGGGCGAGAAGTACCAGGTCAGGAAAGTTGCCGCCGCGTCTGGATGCGGGCTGTTGGCGTTGATCGAACTGGTATTGCCCATGCCGATAGTGAAATAATCGGTGCCGTCGTGGCTGGGTACGGGTACCCAGTCCCAACCTTGGCCCGACTCGCCATGGTATTCTTCCAAGCCGCGGATAGCCCAACTGCCTTCGATGTTCATCGCTGCGCTGCCATCAGCCAGCATCGCCCGTCGCGTCGTGCCTTCGTTGGTGAAGTAGAGGTCGATGCCGCCGCCATGCCAGCCAGCCTGCATTTGCGCGTCCAGGACCTCAATGGCTTCCACCATGCTCTCGTCCGTCCAGGGTAACTGCCCGGTCAGCGCCTTGTAGACATTGTGCGGTCCGGCGATTTGTGTCATGTATTCGCCGACGAACCATTCGTTCGTGCCGCGCCAACTGGCATTGCCATGCGAGAAGACGGTGTAGCCGGCCGCGGCGACCTCTTCGCCCAGCGCATTCAATTCGTCCATCGTGTTAGGCGGCGTCCAGCCGTTCGCCTCAAAGACGTCCGTGTTGTAATAGAGCAGAAGCGTCTCCAGCTCATCGGCAAGGCTGTAGAGCTCACCATTCACCAAGCCCAGGTCCAGCGCCCAGTCGAAGAAGAAGTCGCCCCAGCCCAATTCATCAGCGAAAGCGTCCATGGGCGCGATCAGCCCGGCTTCCGCCAGTTCGTAGGCATAGGAGGGTCCCGGCGTGCGCACGATGTCTGGTCCGCCGCCGCCAGCGACAGCGGTGCGGGTGACATTCCAGGTATCGGCTTGCGGAACGATTTCCAACTGGACAGCCGGATCGATGTCGTTGAATTCCAGCATGATGGGACCCCAGCAATCCAGCGTGGAGCCTTCGGCGAACCACATAGTGACGGTGGCGACATCCTGCGCGCCGACGCTGCTGAGCGCCAAGAGCAGAACAACAATACTGAGTAATAGTTTGAACCGTTTCATCGTACCCTCCCTACTTCGGATAAACTGCGCGTCGTCTGCCAATGATGACAGATGCGCAACCACTGTAACGCGGATGCTATCAAATAACAAAAGATTGCCCTTTTACTCCAGCCCCGTCCCGGTGATCGCCTGCACATAATAGCGCTGGAAGGGCATCACCAGCAGAATCGGCACGATAGCGGCGATCATCGAGCCAGCCAGCAGCTCGTTCCAAATCGTGCCATATTGCCCCACCGCCAGCGAGATCTCCACCTGTACGACGCGCAACTCTTGCCGCGGCGCCACCAGCAGCGGCCAAAAGAACGAGTTCCACTGGCTGATGAACATCAGCAAACCGGCCGCCACCAGCACCGGCTTCGAGATCGGCAGCACGATGCTCCACAGCACGCGCAGCCACGACGCGCCATCCACCCGCGCCGCATCGATCAGCTCTTGCGGAATCTCGGCAAAAAACTGGCGGAACAGGAAGATCACCAGGCTGTTCGCCAAGCCCGGCACCAGCAAACCCTGCCAGGTGTTGATCCAGCCGAAATTGTTGATGAGGATATAACGGGGTATGGCTGTCAGGTCGACCGGCACCAAGAAGGTTAACATAACGATCGTCATAAAGAGCGCATTCTTGCCGCGGAATTCAAACCGGCCAAAAGCGAAGCCCGCCAGCGCATTGACCGCGCCGCCCACGAAAACTGTAACAAACGCCAAAAAGAATGTGTTGCCCACCGCCCGCCCGAAGCCGCGCGCGAACAAGTTGTCATAGGCTTCCAGCGTGAAATCCACCGGCAGCAGCGCCCGCCAAGAGAATGGATAGGCGTATTCAAAGACTTTGTGATTGGGCGTGAACGAGGCCGCTGCCGCCCACATCAGCGGAATGACGACAATCAGCACGCCGATGATGAGCAGGCAGTATACCAGCGCCGGCAGAAGATAGGCGCGCAATGGTTTGCGATTGCGGCGCGCTCTGCGAGTGACATGGGCATTCATGACAGCCTGCGCTCTCCCTCAGTCCGACCCGCGCAGCACATACAGCTCTACGCCAACGATCACAAAGACGATGAGCAGCATCACCGACAACATCGCCGCCGACGCGCCCAAGTCGCCGTACAAAAAGCCGCGCCGGTAGGTCTCGTAGAGAATCAAGTTGGTGGAAAGCTGCGGACCGCCCTGCGTCGTCAGCAAGATGGGCGCGAAGAGCAAAAAGTTGGCGACAGTATCGGCCACCAGCACAAATGCCAGCACGCGCCGCAGCAGTGGCAGCGTGACCCGCGTGAAAGACTGCCAGGCATTCGCGCCATCGATCTTCGCCGCTTCCAGCACTGGCGGCGGGATATTCTGCAAGCCAGCCAAAATGAACAGACTCCACAGCGGCACGCCGATCCACGAGGCGATCAAAATGATGGACCACAGCGCCTGGTCGACCGAATGCAAAAAGGGCTGCCGCTCAATGCCCATATTGAACAGGATGCCGTTTATCATGCCCGTGTTCTTGTCCAGCATCAGTCGCCAGACGATCGCCGTTACATTCAGCGAAACCGCCACGGGCAGCAGGTAAATGCTGCGGAAGATGCCGATGCCAGGCAAGCGCTGGTTCATCAACATCGACAAGCCCAGCGACAGCGCGATTTGCAGCGGGTTGACGACCAGGCTGAAAACAACCGTTACTTGCAACGACTTCCAGAAGATGGGGTCGTTGAATATGCGGTCGAAGTTGGCGAAACCGGCAAAAATTCGCTCGCCGCTGCGCAGGGAAATGACGAAAGTGCTTTCGACAATGGTTGCGATGGTCGGCAGCAAGTTAAACACCAGCAGCAAGACCAGCGCTGGCAGCAGCAGCAAATAAGGGACGATGCGTTGACGCGTGGTCATAACGGAAATATCAGACGCCGATTGATTCAAATGGGCGACACGAGTGTCGCCCCTACGAATTCGTCCTGGCAAACGGGAGTGATGATCACTCCTGGTACTTCGCCATTTCGCTATCGATACGCTGGACAGCCAGGTTCAGCGATTCTGCGACATCAGCGCCGTTGCGGATGTCCTGGAAGATGTTTTGCAAGATCTGCTCGTATTCCAGGAAGCCGACAGTGACAGCGCGCGGGCGCGGATTGACCGTGGCTTCATCGGCAGCCGTGCGCATGTAGCTCATGGGCAGCGCATCGAATTCGGCTTCGGTGGCGAAGAGCGCCAGCACAGATTGCTGAGCGGGGAAATCGCCGCTGCCATCGCGCCACCACATTTCTGCGCCCTCGCCAGTCGAGATCCAGTGCACAAAGCGCGTGGCGGCATCGCGATTTTCGGTATTGGCATTCACGCCGATATGCCAGCTGCCGGTCGGTGTGGCGGGTACGCCATCGGCAAAGTAGGGATGACGGCTGACGCCCCACTCGATCTCCAGATCGGCATTGTTGGCGAAGCGCGGGATATTCCACGGTCCGCCCACGAACATGCAGATGTTGCCCGTCTCGAAGATGTCGGCGGGCCAGAATTCTTCGCCCTGGGGCGCGGCATT
>DAOUJB010000306.1:0-13742 GCA_034423155.1 Anaerolineae bacterium
ACCTTGGCATTGCTGTCGGAGACGCGCAGATAAGCCGCCCGAGCGTGGATGCGCCAAAAATTGGCGATCAACAGCAGCACAACCAGCACTGTGAAAGCCACTGCCGTCAGCGGTATGTTGATCAGCAGCATAGAAATGATGATGCCGAATAGCATCAACACCTCGCGAATGCTGCCGACCGCCGCGAAAGTCACCGCCTCGCGCACGACATTCACATCGCTGATGATGCGCGCGATCAGCCGTCCGACCTCGTATTCAGCGAAGAATCCGATAGATAGATACTGGACATGGTCAAAAAGCTGGTCGCGCAACTGCCTGATGATGGTCTGCCCGATCACAGCCATATTGCCCAACTGGATGCGGAAACCTACGAAGCCCAGCAGCTGCAAGACGATGAAGATAACAACGCCGGCCAGCAGCACCGACATATCGCGGCGGCGGATGCCTTCGTCGATCGCCCAACCAATCAGCGGCGGACTCGCGACATTGGCGATGACCGAGAACATCATCGCAACGACAGCCACCAGCAGTTCGCTGCGATGCGGCTTTAGATAGGCGAAGAGCCGGGCGGTTACGGCACGGTCGAAACCGGGCTTGTGGTCGTCCTCGATCTCCAAGATCGACCGATTGTCCGCTGCGGGCTTTGTGGTCGCGCGTTCTTTTTTTCGTGCTTGGGTGGCAGCCATATACTCCTGTTCCTGCCTGGCGAATTAGGGGACATATTTGCCAGCGAGCCGGTCAATCAACTTGCGGAATTTCGCAGTGGAGCGTCTGTCTTCCAGCGGAATCTTGATGACGCCCGAGATGATGGCTTCGCGGCGGACGCGTTCTTGTTCTTGCAGCTGCAAGCGGTAGATCTCTTCGTAGAGACCGCCTTCTGCCAGCAGCGTCTCGTGCGTGCCCCGTTGAATGATTACGCCATCGCGCAGCACGAGGATCTGGTCGGCATTGAGAATCGAGCTCATGCGCTGGGCGATCACAAAGGTCGTGCGCCCTTGCATGACACGCTCCAAGGCGCGCTGGATTTTGTGCTCGGTTTGGGTATCGACGCTGCTGGTCGAGTCGTCCAGGATGAGGATACGCGGGTCGATCAGCAAGGCGCGGGCGATGGCAATGCGCTGCTTTTGCCCGCCAGACAGGGTTGTGCCGCGCTCGCCCACCACGGTCTGATACCCATCGGGGAATTCGCTGATGAAGCCGTGCGCATCGGCTGCCTTCGCCGCGTCGATGATTTGCTGTTGGCTGGCGTCGGTTTTGCCATAAGCGATATTTTCTTCGATGGTCGCCGAAAAGAGCAGCGACTGTTGCATGACAACGCCGATTTGGCTGCGCAGGCTGCGCAATTCAATATCGCGGACATCAGTTCCGTCAATGGTCACGCGTCCGCCGCTCACATCATAAAATCGCGGGATGAGGTTGGCGATGGTGGTTTTTCCCGCGCCCGTCAAGCCGATGATGGCCACCAAATCGCCCGGACGCGCTTCCAGGCTGATATCGCGCAGCACCGCATCGACAGATGAATCGTAGCGCGCGCTGACATTTTCGAAGCGCACATGCCCTTTTATGTCGATGGCTTTCGTGCCCGGCTTGTCCACGATGCGCTCGCTTTCGTCCAATACCTGGAAGACGCGCTCGCCGCTGGCAACGGCTTGGGTCGTCAGCAGGATGATGAAACCCACGAAGCGCAGCGGCTGCACCAATAGCAGCACATAGGCATTGAAGGTGACGATCAAGCCGACGGTGATATTGCCTACGCCCTGCGCCTCGAGGATGCCGCCCGCCAGCAGCACCAGCGCGGTCGATAGGGAGGCGAGCAAAGCGCTGGCTGGCAGGAAGGTGATCCACTGCCGGATGAAATCGAGCTGTTCGTCGTAGAGCATTTTGTTTTGCTCGTAGAAGGTCTCGATTTCATATTGCTCACGCGCAAAGACGCGTACGACTTCTGCGCCCAGCGCATTTTCCTGAATGTGGTTGCTCAGCGCCTGCATGCGCTCCATGACTTTCTTCCAACGCGGATGCACGCGCAGCACGAATCCTCGCGAATATAGCGCCAGTGGCACCAGCGGCAGCAATGCGAAAAGCGCCAGTGGCGGGCTGGTCAGCAGCATCATAGAAATCACGCCGAGCAACAGCAGCGCGGTGTTCAGCCCATCCATCAAGCCAAATGCGAAGTATCGCTGGATTTCGTTGACATCGCTGATGGCGCGCGTGATGATCGTGCCCACCTGGGCGCTGTCGTGAAAACTGAATGACTGCCGCTGCACTTTGTCGTAGATCTGGTTGCGTATGTCGTAGGACACCACATGCGAAAGCCGCTCGCCGAAGAACCTGCCCATGAAGGCTGTCGCGCCGCGCAGCACGCCCAAGCCCACCACCAGCAAGCCGGCGTTGAGCATGTAGCTGCTGTCCTGCGCTTCCAAGCCAATATCGACGACATCGCGCAGGATGAAGGGCACGGCGATGGCCAGGATGTTCGTGCCGACGATGCCAGCAAAAGCGATCATCACCCACAGGCGATAACGCAAGATGTAGCGCATCAGCCGCGCCCAGATGCGCAGGGCAGAGTAGGTCTGCTTCGTTGATGTATTGAGGCTTGCGTTTGTCGTGGCAGTGGCCAAGGCGCTTCTCCTGGCTGGCGGCACAAGCAATCAGTCTACTTGACTCGGCATCGTTGCGCTATGCGCAGTCGCCGCATATCGCTCGGCAATTTCCGGACTAATCGTCCGCGCAGCCGCCGAGTTGAGACTGGCATTCCCGCGCAGAACCGCGACAATAATCCAAACAGAAACGATGAGCCGGAGAGATAGCATGATGTCCGACCTGAAGCCCATTGGCTTGCAATTGTATTCCTTGCGCGAGGCGCTTTCCGCCGACTTTGAGGGCACCATCCGCGCTGTCGCCGAAATCGGTTATGTCGGCGTCGAGCCCTTTGGCGGCATGACCAGCGAACTCAACGCCGCTGCCAGCCTCTTCCGCGAACTGGAGCTGGAAGTCTTGGGCAGCCACATCCCCTATCCCGATGACGCCAACCAGGCGGCTGTGCTGGAAACCGCCGAGGCATTTGGGTTGCGGCGCGCCTGCATCGCTTTTATGCCACCCGCGCAATTCGAGACGCTAGACGATATCAAGCGCACCTGCGAGCAGCTGAACCGGGCTGGCGAGTTTGCGCGGGAAAACGGCCTCGAGCTCGGTTATCACAATCACTGGTGGGAATACAAGCAGCTGAATGGCACGAACACGCTGGACTTGATGCTGTCGGAGTTGGACGAGCAGGTCTTTTTGCAGATCGATACCTATTGGGTGCAAGTCGGCGGGCTGGATGCGGCCGATGTGGTGCGGCAGGTTGGCTTGCGCGCGCCGCTGATTCATCTGAAGGATGGCTCACTGGACAAAGACGATGACATGACCGCGCTGGGGCAGGGCAAGATGGATGTGCCAGGCATCGTTGCAGCAGCCGAAAGCGCCGACTGGCATATCGTCGAGCTCGACCGCTGCGCAACGGATATGCTGCAGGCTGTGCGCGAAAGCTGCGAATACCTCGTACAAAACGGCTTGGCCCGCGGCAAGCAGTAAGGCGAATCCAGCATGAAAGTCGCCATCGACCAATTGCGCGCGGTTACACGCGGCGCCATCGCGGCACAGGGATACGCCGCCGCCGATACCGAGATCATCCTTGAGATCATCCTCTACGCTCAACTGCGCGGCAACAACCAGAATGTCATCAAGCTGCTGGGCGCTGGCATGCCGGCGAATCCCGCGGCTGGCGAGATCGCCATTGTCAAAGAGACCAAGCTGTCGGCGCTGTTGGATGGCGCGTGGAATCAAGGCATGGTGGTCTTGTCGCGCGCGACCGAGATCGCCATGGCGAAGGCGGGGGCGCATGGCTTTGGCATCGTTGGCTCGCGGCGCACCAATTCGCCCACCGGCGCAATCGGCTTTTATGCGCGGCAGTTGGCAGACGCGGGCTTGCTCGCTTTCGTATTCTCTGGCTCGCCCGAACTGATGGCTATGCATGGCTCCTATGAAGCCTTCTTCGGCACGAATCCGCTGGCAATCGGCATCCCTACGGCGCATGAGCCGATCGTGCTGGATATGGCGACAGCCGCGATCGCCTGGTATGGCATTCACCTGGCTGCGGCGGAAGGCGAAAATATCCCCGCTGGCGTGGCCTATGACGCAGACGGAAAATTCACGACTAACCCGACTGCGGCGCTGGCTGGCGCGATAGCCGCCTTCGGTGGCTACAAAGGCGCGGCGCTGGCCTTCGTGGTCGAGGCCTTGACGCGGCCATTGCTGGGCGCAACACGCAATCCAGACGGCACGAAGCGGGACTGGGGCAATCTGGTCTTCGCCATCGACCCCGAGTTGCTGGCGGACGACCTGGCCGGCTTCGAGGCGGGTGTCTCTGACCTGGTGGCGCGCGTCAAACAGCTGAAACGGCTGCCCGGCGTGGACGAAATCCTCGTGCCCGGCGAGCGTGGCGACCGCTTCTATCAGTCCGTCATGGCAGCCGGCGAGATCGAGATTGACGCCAAAGTCTGGCGCGAGCTGTGCCAGGTCGCGGGTTTAACTGACGATGCCGATTGAAGGCAGCATGCGCTCGTAGATGACGCCGGGCTGCCCGCGTCTGTCGGATGGCGTGTTCGCCAGCCCGCCCTGCACAAACAGATGGCTCGAGCCTTCGCCGCTCAGGTTGAGCGCAGCCAACGCGCCCATTTCCACCAGCAACTGGCGGATTTCGTCCAGACTTGCGCCGGCGCTGTCCAGGTCTGTGCGGCTGGCGGGCTCGCAACCATCGACAACCACCAGCGCCAGGTCGCCATTTGCTTTGATGGCAACAGCCGTGCGCGCCTTGCGGAACTCATCGCCAGTTGGATTCATGCGCACAGGCGTGATGCCGATGTAGTCAGCGCTGCTGGCCCGGAACTCTTCCCGCGAGTCGACGCGCTGCCCATTTCGCAGCAAAATCGGCCCAGCTTGTATCGCCGACTGGATGCGCGGTTGTGGCGCGGCGAAGCTGTATTCGACCCAGGCGTCAGCGACAATGTTTTCCACTGCGCGCTTGCTCAATGCGCCATCACGAACCGACAAGACAAAGCCATTCTGCGGGATAGACAGCTCGCCGCCACGCTTCCAGCTGACCAATTGCCGATTGACGATGACGAACTCGCTGCGGTCTGCTGCGCTTGGCGTTCGCTGCAAGGGGCTGCCACCTGCCAAGCTGCCCGCCCGCGTATAGATGGCGATGGGCTGAGGCCCCGCGGGATTCAATTTCGCCTCTGCGCCGATCCGCAGTTCAATTTCGCCCGGCAAGATCAACGCGATATCGTCCAGGCCGATCGTGTCGATGCGCCAGCGTTCGTCAGCATAGAGCAGCGCACCGCGCCGATAGATTGGCGGCCGCAAAATGGTGCCTTCCGCGACCATCAGCCCGATCGCATCGCCATAGCCAGAATGGTGGCTGATGAGGTCGTCGTGCTCGTGCAAGAAATGCGATGTGTTGAAGACGGCAGCCCGCGCGTGATTTTGCACGAAATGGCGCACGAAGTCGCAGCGGCCGATGCGCGCAAAGTTGTGGCGCACATCAAAGGGGCAGAAGATGCGTGGCTGGTAAGTGCCGCGTTCGATATTGGGGTAGAGGTCGAGCTGGATTTCGTCTTCCAGCCAGCGCAGCACCGCCGTCGCTCGCGCCGACCATTCGTCTTGCCCGCTCGGGATCGCCAGCTGCCATTCATAAGTGTCGCCGATATATTCGTGCAGTTGCAGCCAGCCTTCCGTCAGCATATGCCGCAGCACATAAGTGATGAAAGAATTGGCGCTGATGATCTGCTCGCTGTCGCGCGTGGCATAGCTGAGACCGGGGAAGACCTGGCTGGCGCGGCGGTCGGTCTGCATGGCCGTCCAGGTCAAAATGTGCGGGCTGGCTTCGCCGCGGGCGCGGGCGCGGGCGAACTGCATGCGTGCGATATCTTGCTGGCGCACATAGCTGCTCATGGGGTGCAGGTCTTCAAACTTGAGGCGGTCGGCGGCGATCGTGGCCGTATGCACCATCGACCATGCGCCATCCGCGAATGTCCGCCGCTCTTGCCGATAGTCGATCGTGGACATAGACATGCTTCCTGCTGCGCGCTTGTCGCCCCAATATAGCGCGAACGGCGGTGCCCCACCAAGATTCTGGCGCAGATCGGGCAGATCTGGACCCGCTCTATCCGCTGCCCGGCGCGCCACTGATGATCAGCAGCATCAGCAAGGCGCAGAACAAGAGGAAGATAACGCGGCGCAGCAGAATTTTCATGGCGCTTTCCCTTCTCTGTGGCGAATAGGCGAACCTGTCACCGCCAGCGTAAGGGCAAGCTGTTAGCCGGCTATTTTGGAAATGCAAAAGCGCTGCAAATTATCGCGCGACTAGCCCACCAGGTGTAGCGCTTCTTGCCGTCCGTGCAGCCAGCGCATCTCGCCGCCAGTCAGCACAGCATCTTCTTCCAGCATAATGCGCACATCCTGCCCGTCCCATTCTGGCAGGCTATGCGCGATATTCAGCTCAATAGAGTAGACGGTGTCATCATATAAGGGATAATCGCCGACGCCAGGCACGCCATCCTGCTGGTCCCACAAGCCGACCAGCGGTCCCGCAGCATGCCCGTGAACGCCCAGCGGGTGCGTGTAAATCTGCGGGCGGATGCCTTCTGCCCTGGCTTTTTTCAGCGCCGCAAACAACACTTCATTGCCGCTGCGCCCGACTTGCATTTCCGCCATGTGGATGTCTTGCAGGCGGTTGCCAGTTGCCAGCGCCTTTCGCAAGCCAGGTGGCGCGTCGCTTTCGCCGGGGTGCAAAACATAGGCGTGCTGCTGCTGGTCGGTGGCCAGTCCCAGATAATGGAAGCCCATGTCACAATGCAGCAGGTCGCCGGGCTGGATGATAGTGCGCGCGTCTTCGTTGCCCAGGAAAGCAAATGACAATCCCGGTGCCTGTATGTCGATGGTGGGCTGGAACCAGGCTTGCAAGCCGGCGTCGTGCATGGTCTGGCGCATCCACCAAACGACATCGTCCGTCGTGGTGATCCCAGGATGAATGACAGCTGTGGAAAACGCGCGCGCGATGATCTGATGCCCGATCTCCACCAGCCGGGCATAAGCCGTGATCTCTTCGGGTAGCCGCCTCTCCAGCCAGCCCACGCACAGCCGCTCTGCGCTCACCAGCCGCGGGCGGAATGTCTCGTCCAGCGCATCCACGAGCAATTCATATTCATTGTGAGAAATGCCATCGCCAAATGCGAAGAGCTGCGACCTATTGATGCCGATTCGCCCCGGGTCGCTTTCGCGGATGATGCGCGCCAGACATTCGTGCTGCGTCTCGACATCGGGGTCCCAAGCCGCCTCGTAGAAGCCTTCATAACCGTAGCGCGACAAGGTAAGCAGTTCGACATCGCCGTTTGCGTCTCGAGAGAAGATCAGCATGGTGCGCCGGCGCGCGGACATGGATGTGGCGGGCAGCAGCGACATAATAGCCGGGTCTTCGTTATATTCGCGGCAGACGACCAGCCACATATCGATTTGCTCGCGGCGCATCAGTTCGGGCAGCAGCCGCTCCAGGCGCATTTTCAGCCAGTCGTCGCGGATGGTTGCTTGCGCTCTCAGGGGCAGAATCTCGCTAGTCCATGACATAATAATTTTCTCCTTCGTTATTCCGAATTCACGCAGCCGCCACTACCGATTGCCAATGCAGCTGCAGGGCGTCGTGTCCGCGCCGATATGCGAAGTAGAGATAAGCCAGCTCGACCAGATGCCCGAGCGTCAAGCCCAGTGACGCCGCCAGGATGCCCTCCATGCCCAAGCCTATACCGCCCCAAACCACCAGCGCCGTCAGCACGAAGCCCAGCACGATCGCCTGATAGATGGCGGATGTCCGATAACTGAGCATGAGCAGAGCGCGAAAATAACTGTGCAGCGTGGTCAGCAGCGGCAGCAGCACGCCAACCTGCGCGCCAATGATGACGAGCGTGTGCAGATGCGCCGGCACGCCCAGGATGGATGTCAGGTAGACATGAATCAACGGCGTGAACGAAAAGACCAGCATGAACAAGCTCAGCGAACCGCCTAGGCGCATCGTGAAATTTCGCAGCGTGCGGTGGTGGCTTTCGCTCTCATTCAGCGAGAGCACAACTTCTTGGTAGGCCATGCCGCCCGAGCGCATTGTCAGCAAGATAGAAAAGACGACGGGCCAAGCAGCCAGGCTTTGCTCGGCATCGGTTGTGCTGGCCAATCCCCGCTCGATAGCCGGGTGCACCAGCATGGTCAGCAGGCTGGTGATGGCCAGCGGCAGGTGAAATTTGATGGCCTTGCCATAGGTCAAGGCGCGCTGCCCGGCTCGCAAGGGTGTCGCCAGCAGGCTCGCCACATCCGGACGCGCGACACGCCAGATATACAGGGCTTCGGCGACCACCGCCAGCATCAGAGCCGCGCCGCCGATAGCCGCGCCAGCCATATTGGTGACTGCGCCCAAAGCCAGCGCCGTGCCGCCCGAGACCAGCACGCGCAAGACCGTGCCAAAACCGACATGACGCGTATTGCCAAAGCGGATGATGATGCCCTGATGAAAACGCCGGAAGCCGATGAATGCGCCCCAAAGCACCATGATCTGCATGCCGGGTCGGGTCGCTTCGATGATATGCGCCGGGATGTGCAGCAGCCCGCCCAGATACAAATCCAGCAACGGCGTGAATGCCATCAGCAGGGCGACGAGCGTGATGAGCAAGTTGAGGCACATCATGAAGCGCCACAACAAGCGGAAAGACTGACGATCGCGCGATAAGGCGTTGCTGGTCGCCAGCAGCATGATGATGGGCGTTTCGATGAGGATTTGCAGCGTGAATAGCAAACCAAACGCCGCCAGCTGCGTCTCGGAATCGGGTTTGCGGCTGATGACCCCTTGGATGATGGGGCTTTCGATGGTCATCAGCCACCAAGCCAAAGCCAGTGGCAGCCAAAAGACCAGTACTCGGCGCTGGCTCACGGCGATCGAATCTCCTGCGGCGGACAATTGGCGAATTGTAAAGCAATCCACGCCACAATCATACGCGCAAGGCTGCGGCATTGCCCAAGCTGGCTGGCTGGGTTACTATCGCTTGGTTGAGATCACAGCAGGATGGAAGCTGCTTTGACATTTTGGGATCGCTGGCGCATACCCATCATGCTGGCGCCGACCCTGGCTGTCATCGTATTCCTCTTCCTGGGCGGGCTGGCTTATGGCGCGCTGGTGAGCCTCGGCTGGCAGCCCATCATCGGCCGCACGGAGATTTCGCTGCGCGCCTACCACAGCGTCATGTTCTCCGAGCAGTATGCGGCGGTGTTTTGGCAGGGGCTGGCGCTGACCATCTGGGTGAGTGTGGGCAGCACATTCATCTCGGCGATATTGGCGCTGGCGACGGCATTGCTGCTGCGGCGCTCCTTCATCGGCAAGCGGCTGGCGACATTTTTGTATCAGTTGAATCTGCCTGTACCGCATGTGGTGGCGGCGATCGGCATCTTGTTTTTGTTTTCGCAGAGCGGCTTGCTGTCTCGCACGGGCGCGCAGCTGGGCTTATTCGACTTTCCGCGCGACTTTCCTGTGCTGGTCAAAGACAAATTTGGCATCGGCATGATTCTGTCCTTCGTGTGGAAAGAAGTGCCCTTTATTGGCGTCATCGTGCTTGCGGTTTTGCAGTCGCTGGGCGTCGATTATGAAGACCTGGCGCGCAGCCTGGGGGCCAATCGCTGGCAACGCTTTGTCTATGTCATTTTGCCGCTGGTGATGCCGGGTTTGCTTTCGGGCTCGATCCTGGTATTCGCCTTCACATTCGGTTCCTACGAAGTGCCAGCCATATTGGGCGTGCGCTTCCCGCGGATGCTCACAGTCACGGCTGTGCGCTTCTTCCAAAATCCCGACTTGAACGCGCGCACCGAAGGCATGGCGATCAGCGTCATCATCTCCATCATCGTATTCTTCCTCGTGCTCGGCTATATGTGGCTGAGCCGGCGGACAGTGCGGCAGGATTAAGGGCATGGCAGCGCTTTTGGCAACCCACGACCGATCAGCCCGCCAGCGTTTGCTGCGCGCCTTGCATTATGCGGCTGTCGTTCTGTTGATCTTCTTGCTGTTGACGCCGCTGATCGCCTTTCTGTTCAACGCCTTCTCGTTTCGCTGGTTTTATCCGCAGCTCTTCCCGTCCGAGCTTAGTCTGCGCGCCTGGGAGAGTATTGTCGCCGCCAACTCAAAAGTGCCCGAGGCTTTGTGGAACAGCACGATCTTGGCGGTCGCCGTCACTTTCAGCTCGGTGGTGATCGGCTTGCCGGCCGCGCGGGCGCTGGGTTTATACAAATTTCGTGGCAAGCGCATCATCGAATTCCTGATCATCTCGCCGACCATCGTGCCGGGCATTGCCGTGGCGATGGGCTTGAATATCAACTTCATTCGATGGGGATTGTCCGGCAATCTGCTGGGCGTTGGCTTGGTGCATTTGGTGCCGGTCATGCCTTATGTGGTGCTGACGCTGGCGGGAGTCTTCGCCAATTATGATCCGGACTTTGAACAACAGGCGCGTTCGCTGGGGGCGGGGACGCTGCGCACCTTCTGGCATGTGACGCTGCCGGCCGTCTTCCCGGGCATCGTGGTGGCGAGTCTCTTCGCCTATCTGATATCGTGGAGTCAATACATCCTGACCTTTCTCATCGGCGCGGGACAAGTAATCACCATGCCGGTGCTGCTGTTTTCCACCGCTTCTGGCAGCAACAACCCGCTGATCGCCGCGATGTCCCTGGTCTTTGTCGCGCCGGCTATACTCATCCTGGTGTTGACCGCGCGCTTCCTTTCCGGCAAGTCCAGCGCGATCGGCGGCTTTGGCCAGCTTTGAACTCTCCGCCACAGCGAAATTCGTTTGGCACTTGACATGGCATGACGCGGCTGCTAGGCTCGGAATTCAAGAGGGGGCGTGGTGTAGCGGTTAACATGCCGGCCTGTCAAGCCGGAGATCGCGGGTTCAAATCCCGTCGCTCCCGCCAATTGGAGGTGCCAACGCGTGCCTCCTTTTTGTTTGCGCAGGTGGCGCATGGTGCTCAATTCTTCTTTCCGCTATGTCGATGGCTCGCTCCAGGTCGACGACTTCGCTCTGGAGACAATCGCCGGCGAGGTCGGCACGCCCGTCTATGTCTACAGCCTAAGGCGCGTGCTGGACAATTATCGGCGCTTGCGTCAGACTTTCGCGCCCCTTTCCGCCCAGTTGCATTACAGCGTCAAAGCCAATGGCAACGCGGATATTTTGCGCGCGCTGGCCGAGCAGGGCAGCAGCTTCGATTGTGTCAGCAGCGGAGAAATCCAGCGTGTGCTTGCGGCGGGCGGCGCTGCGCGGCAGATTGTCTTCGCAGGCGTCGGCAAAACGCGCGCCGAAATTGATTATGCGGTTGAACGCGGCGTCGGCTGGCTGAATGTGGAAAATGCGCTGGAACTGGACTACATCCAGGCAGCGGCCGAGCGGACAGGCGCAGAGTTGGTGCTCGTCGCGCTGCGGCTGAACCCCCAGGTCGAGGCAAACACGCATCCCAAAATCGCCACGGGACACGGCGGCGCGAAGTTCGGCATGACCGCCGAAGTGATCCACGATTTGCTGGCGAAACAACAACGCTATCCGCGCATCCATTTCGCCGGCATCCACATCCATATCGGCAGCCAGCTCGGGGATAGCCAGGCGACTCTGCGCGCGTTGGAAAAAGCGCTGGAACTCGCTCGGTCCTATCAGCAGATTCGCACGATCAACCTGGGTGGTGGGCTGCCAGTCGCTTATCGCATGGACGAGTCTCTGCCTCCGCTGGACGAACTTGTGGCTGCGCTGGCGACGCGCCTGGACGGATACGAGGTGCTGCTCGAGCCTGGGCGCGCCATCGTCGCCGATGCAGGCGTGTTGCTCACGGAAGTGCTCTATGTCAAGCGACAGGCGGGGCAGGTATTTTATATCGTGGACGCGGGCATGACCGATCTGCTGCGTCCAGCGCTATATGACGCGCATCACGAAGTTCTGCCGCTGCGCGAAAGTTCTGCTGTGAGCGAAGTAGCGCAACTGGTGGGACCTGTCTGCGAGTCGACCGATGTGCTGGCGCGGGATCGCTTGTTGCCGTCGCTGCAAGTCGGCGACAGAGTCGCGTTGATGACGACAGGCGCTTATGGCATGGCGATGGCCAGCACTTATAATGCGCGCCCTCTGCCGCCGGAAGTCGTGGTCAGCGCGGGTGGGATGAGGTGGAATGTCCATCGGCAGCAGGAGACCCTGGTAGCGGAATAGATACAGCTTCCGCCACTGTATTGTCGGTGCGCAGATAATCTATCAGAGCAGATTCTGCATCCTGAATTAGCTGTCTATGTGTATCAATGCGGTCATGAGTCAGTACTTCGGCGATCCAATCTGCACCCGGTTTGTGCAAGACGGCAATTGTAGGCTTTCCGCCGACACCCGCCCCAGCGTTGACCTGGTTTACATGCTGCAGTGTCCACAATACGCCCGTAATTCCGTCTGCAACGCGTCTAGGAGCAGTGTCTTTCCAGATCGCTCGCTTTATGAAAGCGAGAAATGGGTCCGCATACTGTTGCCCGCTGCCAAGTGAAACTATCGGAAAATTGAGCGTGAAGTCGGTTGAATTGGCGAGGTAATCGAATTGAAGGAGTGCAGGCTCATTTGCCAGAGGCGTGGCTAGCAAGGCAACACAAGCGGCAGGCGCGATATTGTCGTTTTGTAGCAAGACTTTCGCCTCCCCAGCTCTTCGGTACCCGGGCCTTAGTTGCTGCCAAATCAACTCCGAAATACCTTCTCTCGCCTCGCTGGGGCCATCTGCTTCCTCAATACCAGCCCACCTCTGCTTGATGCGGCTCTTTATCAACTGGCTTGTACCCACAGATCCCGCTGTCGCAATAATTACATTTTCGAAGTAGATGTCAATCTTGCTGTCTATTTCTTGCTCTATTGTGGGAGTGCCGCCCGACGAAAAGTAGGTTCTAATTGTGTCTGCGCCAACAACCACGCCATCTTCGCATCGAACTCCAACAATTAGGGTCATAGCTCACCTAGTATCGGAAAACGCTGTTCTCACGATACTCAGGAAAGTTCGCGTAGATGGCTTTTATCAACTGCTGAAAACTCAGCGATCGCGCCCACTTCATCGCTCGGTTAATGTAGTTGGCGACAGCTTCAGGAATATCATCTGAAACGCTTTGCAGTCCCTTGATGGTTGCGGCGTATTGTCGCCAGCCACCTTGTGGATTAATCGTTATCGTTGCCAAGCCGTCGCGCTCAAGCTGCTCCGCATCCCGGTAAATCTCGGCGCAAAATGGTCCGAAGTCGTAAGCAATGAAGTCATAGTAATCATCGCTCAACTCACTGGAGAAATGCTTGCCCAACAAGAATGCGACTTTCTGCAGTTGAGTCGGTGTCACCGGCTCGCCATCGGCTGCCAGAAGTATCTTGAGCAGCAAATCTTTCCTGGTCATTTGCAACCCTGTTCTCGCCGAAAACGCAATTGGACAAAGACTTTATCGACACCATTGTAGCATGCTGATATATCACTTGCATAAGAATGATGCACCAAACAAAAAAGACCCTTACGGGTCCCTGGTGTGCTGATGGGAAGACTTGAACTTCCGACCTCGCGATTATGAGTCGCGCGCTCTAACCAGCTGAGCTACATCAGCTCGATAGCGGGGGCTGGATTCGAACCAACGA
>DAOUJB010000307.1:0-1906 GCA_034423155.1 Anaerolineae bacterium
GTCGAAGAAACTTATTATTACCTGGGCATGGCGCGCGAGGGACGCGGCGAAACCGACAAGGCGCTGCAGAATTACATCACGGCGCTGACATTCAATCCCAATTTCACGCCGGCGCGAGAGGCGCGGGATCGGCTGCGGGCATAGGGCATATCTGTCGCTTTGCCGCCAAGCGGGAGATGCGATTCGCTGGGGACGAGCCTGGTTTTGATGATTCTTGGTTTACATCGTGAGCGGCAGCAAACCGAACCACAGCGCCACAAATTGCGCGATGACGATGCCTATCGCGACCAAAACCAGCCCCTTGATAACGCGGAACTCTGCTTGAGACCGGCGATCTCGTTGGCCATGATAGTCTGCTGTTGTCGGACGCTCTTGAATTCTTCTTGCGTCGCGTGTTGATGAGCGACCAGGTCGGAACGAATATCCGCCTTGAACTCGGCGAAGTCGGCCTTGGTGGCGATGTGTCTGTAGGTTTCTTCCAGAACCGCAATGCGCTCAACTTCGGTAACAGCCGCCACGCTTTTCACCTCGAATCTCTACTTGGTTCAACAACATTGTAGCGCATCCTCAGAGGATCGCACAAGTGCTCCGCGCCGGGCACGCACCCATGAAACGCGCAGGATCGGCTGCGGGCGAAGCAGAGCTGAAGGCGGGTGACTTTGCGCTAGCGACGCAACTATGTGGGCGTTTGTCCAGTTGACTTCATATACAGGGCGGAAGCTTCACGCAGGTACTTGCCAGCGACAAACAGACTCATCAAGCCGAGGCCCACATGTTTGGCGATAGTGCCGACAAGCACTGCAATTATCCCGAACTTTGCCTCAAGCAGCACCCAGAAGACCCAATCCGCCAGCGATAACCCAAATGCGCGCAAATACACGATATCAAAAGGCGGCTGAACGACAGCGAGCGACACGATCATCGCCACGATGAGCATGGCAAAGCGGAAGCGCGCTGGCTTGCGGATGGTGCGATGGGCGACAGCAGCATAAAGCGCCATGGCGACCCCGACCAGGCCGCTAAGGATGAGGCCATTCATAACGCCACCCAAGATAATCCGCGGCTGAAAATACGATTTTGGCGCCGGCAGCGTAGACTCGAACGCGAGTATCGTCAGCAGACCCAACGCTGCACCCAAAACCGCGCCGAAAGCAGCCATCCGCAGCAGGATTTTTGCAAGGGGAACGGCTCGCCACATGAAGATTTCCCTTTCTGCTTGCGCAATGATTGTACTCCGCTGGCTGCGGTTCGCGCAAGAGCCCGCCTACACATACGCCGCATTGACCGCGAATAGCTCGTCTACCATCGACTGTATCTCATTCAACGAGCAGACAGCCGCCGACAAAGGCGAATAGGCGACCGCCTGATAGATCAGCCGCTTGTCGCCCTGCAAGATTCCCGCCACCGCCATCTCTTCGATCTGCGCATACAGGTTGGTCAATGGCGCGACCGAAGCGGGCAGCGCGCCCACGGCCACGGGCTCCAGCCCATCGCGAGATACCCAGACCGGCACTTCGACGCAGGCTTCGGCGGGCAGGTTGTCGACCAGTCCGCGATTGGGCACATTGCCATTGAACTTGAAAGGCTCGCCGCCTTCCATGGCATTGATGATGTAAGCCGCGTATTCGTGTCCGCGCGCCAGGTCGATCTCGTCTTCGGCGAACCAGGCGTGGATGTCATCGCGCCAGTCGTGCTCGCGGCGGCGATATTCTTTCAGGATATAGGCATGATGCCCGGGATTCCAGTTCGTGCCGTGCGTGGCGTATTTCTCGATCAAGTCGGGGCGCTTGCGAAACCACCAGTTGTATTCGCTGTTGTGCCCGCTGGACTCGGTCACATAATAATCCAGCGCCAGGTACATTTCGTTGCGCACCTGCTCGGCATTATAGATGTCCGCGTTCTCGCT
>DAOUJB010000308.1:0-5078 GCA_034423155.1 Anaerolineae bacterium
CCCAGGAAGATCAACTGCGATCGGTTTTTATTGACGAGCGCTTCATGCCGCTGCCAGGTGCCTTCGTAGGGAATGTCGTATTCGCCGGCGAATACGATACGCGCGTGCGGATAGTGTTTGTTGATCACATCCAGGGCGCGTATGAGCAGGTCGGGTCGTTTTTCCTGCACGAAGCGGCCCGAAAAGCCGATGATCGGCCCGCCTTCGTGTTGCCAAGAGGCGCGCCACTCTCTCGCCTGTGGCTGGTCGGGCATTGGGATATGGACGGGCGGATAAATGATGCGCACTTTGTCGCGAAATGGCCGCAAGTAATACGAGTTGTCCGCATAATCACCGCTGTAACCGACCAGACAGGCGACTCGCCGCGCCATCTGCTTGTACATGGCGAACATGACGCTGGTGATGAAACGGTTGAAGCGCCCGGCCGGCAAGATCAAGTCGCCATGGTGCGTGGCGATGAGTTTGACGCCAGCCAAGCCGGCCAGAAAAGCGACCAGCGCCGTCTCCAGCAGCGGAATGTGAATGTTTACGATGTCGTGCTGGCGGATGAGGCGATAAACTTGCCAGGGGTAGGTGGGCATGATAAAGCCGCGACTGATGCGCAGCGGCGCCCACAAGTGCACAACGCGCACGCCATTGAGCATGGACACACCGCGCGGCAGCGACTTCGTATGCTGCGATGCCACCACGGTGACTTCATGCCCGCGCTGCACCAGCGCCTCGGCCAGCATGCGCACATAATTCGTCAAGCCAGTGGAATGCGGATAATAATAGAGAAGCAGCATCAAGATTTTGAGCTTGCGCTGCTCGCCGCCGGAATCGTGACCGGCAGATGACATATTCGCTTCCTATCGTTGCTGGACGCAGCCGCGCATTCTATCACAATCGGCTTTTGCGCATAGTCCCAGGGGCATCAACATCCGCCTGGCGATTTGCTCAAGCCGCCGCAATTCTGCTGCCTGTCTTCGTCTCTTTACAGCGATTCGTTCCCAGCGTCTATCGGGCAGCCGCTTCGTTGTCGACTGCTGCATCGGCTTGGTCCTCCAGCTGAGCCGCGTCAGCGTCCGCTTCTTCCAGAGACAGACGGTCCACAGACCTGTCATCGCTTTCGCGCAGCCAGGCATCCAGCCGCGAGGCGATATATGTCGCGTACTCTTCGGTCAGATCGCCAACGACCAGCTTGCGCCCGCCTTCAGTTTCGCTCGCCCAGACATGGAAGCGCGGCGTGTCATAACCTTCCTGCTGCGAGGCGGTTGTCTCTTCCGCATAAAATGTTTCTACATCCGTTAGATCCAATACGCGGCTGGAAGAGGTTACGGGCAGCGGACGCCGCGAGACCATCAGGCTGTTTTCGCTGGCTGCAATCTCGGTATGATTCCAGGCGATGCTGGCAAGCCAATAGAGCGTTGCGAAAGCCATCGTGGCGAAGAACACCGGCATGAATAGGGTTACTTCGCCAGACAAAGTCAGACCAATCATGAGAATCGTCACCAGACTGAGGACCGCGCTCATAACGGCGCTGTTGACGAAATGTTCGTTTTTCTCGAGCCGAAAATTGGTGCGAAATTTGAAAATCAGCGGGTCACCATCTTGTAGCTGCAGGCCTGTCGGCTGCTGCACTTTACGCGTTTTGCGCCGCCGCAAGTCTGGCCGCAATTCAAAAATGCTGTTGCAGGCCGGGCACAGCGCCAGCATCTGCTGGATGTTGACCTGCTTCGCTTCAACCGGCTGCTGACACTGCGGGCATACGGGCTGCATGTTGCGACCTTCGTTGACGGCTGCCAGTGCCAATATACCACAGCGGCTTGACAAGCGCGGCAGCCAACCCTAGACTACAAGCCAAATGCGGGTATAGCTCAGTTGGTAGAGCGCCTGCTTCCCAAGCAGTAGGTCACGGGTTCGAGTCCCGTTACCCGCTTTGAGATCTGTCGCATGGTTCGCAGGCCAGCACCCGTTGCAAGAGACATGGCAGATTCGTTGCTCTTCACCGCTTGTGTGCGGCATGAAAATTAGACATCTCTTGTGGGCAGTTCTCGGCTCGCCTATTGACTTGCGCGCAACTGGGCAATAGCATGGGCGCGAATCATTTTCAGTAGCAGCAAGCGCGCCGGTCTCTGCGCGCAGGGGAGCACATTCTCATGTCCGACTTTCAACTTGCCGCCCAAATGCGCCGGGCGCACGGCAAGAAAAATCGTCAACTGCGGAGCGCCGGCTTTGTGCCTGGCATCCTCTATGGTCCATCCACTGATCCGCTCAGCGTGCAGTTTCCCTATCGCGCGGTCGAAGTGATGCTGATGGAAGCTGGCGGCACCAACTTGATTGACATAGAAGTCGGGGGCACGGTCTATCCATCGCTGGCTCGCGAAGTCCAGCGTGATGTCGTGCGCGGCGATATTCTGCATGTCGACTTTCTCGCTGTCGACCAGACACAGCGCATTTCGGTGGAAGTGCCGATCGTCATGGAAGGCAGCAGCCCGGTGGTTGTCGCGCGCGAAGGCATCCTCATCACCGGCCGCAGTTCGTTGACTCTGGAGGTCTACCCCAGCGATATCCGCGACCGCATCATCATCGACCTGTCGAAGTTGACCGAATTGGGCTCAGAGGTGCTGGTGCGCGATCTCACCTTCGGCGAGAATGTCACAGTGCACAACGACCCCAACGAAATGCTCGCGAAGATCGTACAGCCTGCCGCCGCGCGCGCCGAAGAAGACCTGGAAGGCGAAGAAGGCGAAATCGAGGGCGAAGAAGCAGAAGACGCAGACGAAGCGACCGACGAGTAGTCTTCGCGCAGTAGCAGCCGCTGCTAAGTGATTTAACTTCTTGTAAGGGCATCGTTGGGACGATTCCGGCGTCGCCCACAACGCCAGCCTTGCGCCTCTGGGCGACTCAGGGGGAAAGACCGCCAGCAAGCCTTATAACAATTGGCCGTTACTGTTGGCTGGTTGGTCTGCATCCGCCGCTTCGAGTTCGGGCGTGGCTGGTTCCTCCTCGCCGCGCATGATGGCGATGCCAGCCACCTCGTCATCTTCATCGATGTTCATCAATCTGACGCCTTGGGTGATGCGCCCAATTTGCCTGATTTCGGCGATTTGCGTGCGCAGGACTTTGCCTTTTTCGGTGATCAGCATCAGCATCAGCTTGTCGCCAAGGCGTACGCTACGCATAGCCACGACGGGTCTTATTTCTTTGTTGATAGTGCGCAAGCCGCGACCGCCCCGTCTATTCCGGTTTTCCGCCACGTACTCTTCCAGAGGCGTCAATTTGCCCCTGCCCTTTTTTGTCGTGACCAGTACATGCGTATCTTCGGGTTCGACCACATCCATACTGACGACGCGATCCTCTTGGTACCCCTTGTCCAGTCGTATCCCTCGCACGCCTTGAGCTGAACGCCCTACAACAGTCACATCAGTTTCATGGAACATAAGACACTGCCCGCCAGCTGTGGCCATCAGAATTTGCTGGTCGCCCGCCGTACGCTTGACCCAACGCAGCGAATCGCCTGGCAGCAGAGTCATGGCGATCAAACCGCTGTGGCGAATGCCCATAAATTCTCGCTGTTCGACCCGCTTGATCTTGCCTTGAGCTGTCGCGAGTACAAAGTAGCCGGTTTCTTCGCCAGCTTGGTCATCGGGCAAAGCGAAAATAGCGCTTATTTTCTCGTCGCCCTCCAGCGGCAGCAGCGACTGGATGAGCGTCCCGCGTTTCTCGCGCGCGGTATCGGCGATCTCGTAGGCGATGCAAGAATAGACGCGCCCACGATCGCTGAAGAATAGAATGGTATCGTGACTATAGGCGAAAAAGACATCCAGCAGGGCATCGTCGTCTTTCAGCGAGAAGCCGCGCATGCCCTTGCCGCCCCGCCGCTGTTGTCGATAATGCCGCGCCGCCACCCGTTTGATATAGCCATTTTCGGTCAAACTGATGACGACATTTTCGCGCCGATACAGGTCGCCTTCGCGAAAGTCGATATTGCCATAGACCACATCGGTGTTGCGCTCGTCACCATACTTCTCGGCGATTTCTTGAATATCATCGCGAATGAGTTGCAAGACCTTGTGTGGCGAGGCCAGCAAGTCTTCCAGATAGGCGATGCGCGCCTGCACAGCCTCATATTCGTCTTGCAGCTTTTGGCGTTCCAGCGCCGCCAGCCGCCGCAACTGCATATCGAGGATGGCGTTGGCTTGCGTTTCGTCCAGCGCGAAGTTCGCCATCAGCTGGGTGCGCGCCGCTTCGACATCGGGCGAACTGCGGATGGTTTGGATGACGGCATCGATGTTGGCAACCGCCTTCAACAAACCGCTCAAAACATGCGCCCGGGCGCGCTGACGCTGCAGGTCGTACTGCGAGCGCCGCACGATGACATCGCGCCGATGCTCAATATATACGCGCAGACATCGCTTCAGGCTCAGCGTACGCGGTTCGCCATCGACCAGCGCCAACATCTGGATGCTGAAGACGCCTTGCAGCTGGGTATAGCGGTACAGCTGATTCAGCACGCGTTGCGGCTGGGCATGTCTTTTCAGCTCGACGACCAGGCGCAGTCCCTGCCGGTCGGACTCATCGCGCAGGTCGCGGATCGCCTCGATGCGCCCGTCGCGGACCAGGCTGACGATGCGCTCGATGATGGTCGATTTGCTCAGTTGATAGGGAATCGAAGTGAAGACGATGTTGATGCCATCGCCAGCGCCTTCTTCAAAATGCGCGCTGGAGCGGACGACGACCCGCCCTTTGCCCGTGGCATAAGCATCTTTGAGTTCGTCGCCGACCACGATAGTTGCGCCGGTTGGGAAGTCCGGACCTTTGACGAATTGCATCAGATCGTCGACGGTCACCGACTCAATGCTCTCGTAGTTGTCGATGAGATGGGTGATGGCCGCCGCCAGCTCGCGCAAATTATGCGGCGGGATATTGGTGGCCATGCCCACGGCGATACCGCTGGCGCCATTCAACAGCAGGTTGGGCAATCGCGCCGGCAGCACGCTGGGCTCGTCTTGGGTCGTGTCATAATTCTCGACGAAATCGACCGTATCCATATTGATATCGGTCAGCATTTCTCCGGCGATATTGGCCATGCGCGC
>DAOUJB010000309.1:0-7327 GCA_034423155.1 Anaerolineae bacterium
TGCGCGCTGTGCATTTCCGCGAAGACCTGCTGCGCAACATGATCAATGTGCTCACGCAATCGGTGAACCGGCATATCATCCTGGTGGGTCCAGACGGAGTCGGCAAGCGCACCTTGGCCTACAGCCTGGCGCTGCTGATGGCGGAAGACAAAGGACCCAAAAGCCTGTCCAACCTGGTGCAGATCAGCGAAACTGCCCTGCTGGATGGTGACCAGGAGGCTTTTCGTGCTGGGATGAGCGCGGCGCGGCGCGGCATCTTGTTTCTGCCACTGATTCATCGCTTCTTTGGCGGTCCCATCAAAGCCGACTTCAGCAAAGCGACTTCGCTGGTGCAAAAAGCCTTCCTCAGCGACGACCCGGTTATCATCTGCACGACAACCCAGCAAGAATTCGAAGCGCGCATCCAGGGCGTCAGCGCCATCATGGAAAACAGCCAACTCATCCGCGTGGAAGAGCCGCTGCTGGACGAGACGGTGCGCATCCTGGAGACGATCTCGCCGCATATCGAAGCCGACTATGAAATCACGGTCGAGCATGACGCGCTGAAAATGGCTGCTCGCATGGCGCAGCGCTTTTTGACCATCAATCCGCTGCCACAGAGCGCCGAGCAGCTCTTGCATCGCAGCGCCGCGCTGGTCAACATGGCCAAGCAGACGCATTTGGCTTTCAAGCCCGAAAGCAACGATGCCACGCTGGATGTCGGCGATATCGCGGTGGCAACCAGTCAAATGACGGGCATCCCGGTCAGCAAGCTGGGCGCGGACGAACGCCAGCGCTATGCCAACATGGACGAACACATCCGCCGCCGGCTTATCGGGCAAGAAGAAGCGGTGCGCCTGGTCAGCCGGGCTATCAAGACGGCGCGCGTCGGCCTGAAAGATCCGCGCAGACCAGTGGGCACATTCCTCTTCCTGGGTCCGACCGGCATCGGCAAGACCGAGCTGGCAAAGGTGCTGGCCGATTTCATGTTCGGCAGCGAAGAGAATCTATTTGTGCTGGACATGAGCGAGTACAAAGACGAAAGCAGCATCAACCGGCTGCTCGGCTCGGCAGTTGGCTATGTCGGCAGCGAAGAGGGCGGCCAGCTCACCGAGCGCATCCGCACCCGACCATACACGATCGTGCTGCTGGACGAGATCGAAAAAGCCCACCCGCGCATCATGGATGTGCTGCTGCAAGTGATGGAAGAAGGCCGCCTGACCGACGGCCGCGGCAACACCGCCCGCTTTAGCGAAGCCGTCGTCATCTTGACCAGCAACATCGGCTCTGAGCATCTGATGGTGCGCAATATCACCGAAGACCTGCGCGAGCAAGTGCTGGATCAAGTGCTGGATTTCCTGCGTCCCGAGTTCGTCAACCGCCTGGATGAGGTGATCTTGTTCAATGCGCTAAGCGATGACGACTTCGTGCCGATTCTTGACTTGCTGATTGAAAAAGAGAACAAGCTGGCGGCAGAACGCGGTTTGACTTTGAGCTTCACGCCCGAAGCGAAAGAATGGCTGCTGGAACAAAACGACGAGCCGGAGTTTGGTGCGCGGCCGCTGCGGCGAATCTTGCGGCGCAACCTGCGCGAGCCGCTCGCCGACTTCTTGCTGCGCAGCGACCCGCCTGAAGGCACCCAAGTGCTCGTCCAAGCCAACGGTCAAAAAGCCGATGGTTTGTCATTTGCCGCCAGCAAAGATGGGCAGCCAATTGAAGTCGAACACTAGCACGCAGCTTTTGCACTGACGCCACAAACCAAGAGGAAACGATGACCCAATTCGATGCTTCCATATTCCGCAAATACGATATCCGCGGCCTTGCGGCTGGTGATGCGCCCCAACTGACGCCGGCTGTGGCTCTGCTGGTCGGCAAGGCGCTAGGCACATATTTGCCGCGTGAATTCGGCAGCGAGCGCATTTTTGTCGGCAGCGACAATCGCCTTAGTTCTGCCCCTTTGAAAAACGCCGTCATCGAGGGCTTGACATCGACTGGGATGTCCGTGACCGATATTGGCGAGGTCTTGACGCCGACGGTCTACTTTGCTTCCGCTGCTTATGGCGAAGGCGGCGCTGGCGTGATGATCACCGGCAGCCACCTTGATACGCGCTACAACGGCATCAAAATGGCGTATGGCAAGCTGGCGCTGGCCGGCGAGCAAATCCAGACGCTGCTGCAGATCATCCACGACCGCGCTTTCGAAACGGGCAGTGGCGAGGTCACGCAGGACCATGACCTGATCCTGCGCCACATGGCAGCGATCCAGAGCAAGGTAACAATGGCGCGGCGCATGAAGGTTGTGCTGGATGCCGGCAATGGCTTGTCGGGCACCTATATCCCGCCGGTGCTGCGGGCGCTGGGCATGGATGTGGAATGCCTGTATTGCGAGCCGGACGGCACATTTCCCAACCACTTGCCCAACCCCGAAGACCCAGAGATGACGCGCGACCTGGAAGCCAAAGTGCTGGAGTTGAACGCCGACCTGGGCTTGGCATTCGATGGCGACAGCGATCGCTGCGGCTTCATCGACAATCGCGGGCATCACATCGCGGCCGACCGCTTGTTGGCGCTGTTGGCGCGCGATTTGCTCAGCCGCCATCCCAACACACCGGTCGTATTCGATGTGAAATCCTCGCAGGCGTTGCCCGACGAGATCAAGAAGTTCGGCGGCATCCCCGTCATGTGGAAGTCGGGGCACAGCCTGATGAAGCAAAAGATGAACGAGATCGGCTCGCTGCTGGGCGGCGAAGTCAGCGGGCATTTGTTCATCGGCGAAGATTATTATGGCTTTGACGATGCGCCGCTGGTCGCGCTGAAGACATTGGAAATCATCAGCAAATCCGACCGCAGCATCGCCGAGATCTTCGATGACATTCCCAAGCTGGTGGCCACGCCCGAGATTGTGCTGTCTGCGCCGGACGAGTTGAAGTTCACCATGATCGACGAGATGACAGCTAGCCTGCAAAGCGATTTCGAAGTCGTGACTGTCGATGGCGCTCGCGTCTTGTTTGAAAACGGTTGGGGCTTGGTGCGCGCCAGCAATACGCAGCCCGCTGTGACCTTGCGCTTCGAAGCCTATACGCGCGAGCAGATCGCCGCTTATCTGCAAGTATTCAAAACGCAACTGGACAATTATCCGCAGATCGACCAAAGCAAGTTCCTGGCGCAGATCGAGGCTTTTGCCGGCTGAGCTGTTGCGCCTCGGCAGTTCGTCTATCACCACCAGGCAAGATCATCGCAACGACGCGTGCGGGATATTGAAAGAATCTGCGCGCATATTTTGCCTCCCCTGACCTGTTGGGAGGGAGGTATCAGCAAGCGTCAGAATGGCGCGGCCGGCGAGACCGCTTGCAGCAGATAATTGATCGAGCCCAGCGAGATGAGCAGCGCCAAACCCAGCGCGACCAGCAGACAGCCATAGACGACCTGTCGCCGATCCCAGGCTTTTGTGCGGCGGGGCGGTGCAGACGCGCGCCTTTGCAGCTTCTGCCAGCTGCGGTCGCGGTCGAATATCAGCAGCGCGCCCCAGATGATGAACGGCAGCCCAAAGACCCCGCCAAAGCATATCGCGCCAAGCATATTCTCTCCCGCTGTGCCCTGCTGCGATTGTCGCGCCTGGCGGATGCTCTTGCAAGTTGCGGCATATCGGCTAAGATTGTTGGCAGCCGCTGGAGGACCGCGCATGCGAACGCTCAATGCTCCCGAACGGGCGCCCGACCTGGAATTTGAAGTCGACCGAGAACATTCTGGCGTACGGCTGTTGGGTTGCTTCACCTTTCTGTTCACTTCAATCTTCAGCTACTTTGTCGTGAGTTCAATCTTCTCGAATGGCGGTCTGTTGGCGGTGGGCGCGGCGCTGGCGATTGCGGTCGCCATGACCTACTTGTCGGATCATCTCGCGAAGCGCTATTGGCCCAGCAACCGGGTCATTCAGTTTGCCGACGACATGATCCAGCTGCTAAAGGGCGAGCAGTTGCAAGGCGCGATCGATGGCGGCGCGACAGTCAACCTGCTGATGTGGCACTTCGAAGCCAGGCGTCATCCACGCGTGCCCAAAGGCTGGTATGTAGTCGCCAATGCGCTGGAGCAAGATGGCGAAATGATCGTCAGTTACAGCATCGCCTCGCCGGCCGACTTCGAAGCTTTGCCGCTCTCGCGCTTGTCGGTCAAATATCAGAAGAAGAAACGAAAAAAAGGCGAACCGCAAAACCTGCGCGAAGCCGGCGTCCAGCGGCGCATCGCCCAAGCCGAATTCCACCGCGGCGAACTGGGCGCAGAGCTAACTTTGGACGATTATCACGCCTACCTCGATTACCTCGCCGATACCTATACCTCGTGGATGCCCAAAGACAAATGACTTGGCTGCTTCGGCTGGTCGTTTGCTGCGCACTGCTTTTGCCGGGGCTAGCGCTGCAGGCCGATGACGGCGCGTTGGCAATCGGCAGCATCGTCGAGAGCGAATTGCGCGCGGGCGAAACGCAGCGCTACACATTGGCTGCGCTGGCTTTGACCATTGTGTCCATTCGCGTCGAAGCGCTCGATGATCGACTCGATCCGCTCTTGGAAGTGTTTGACCCGAGTGGCGCGCTGATCACCGCCAATGACGACTATGCCTATCCCGCCACGCTCGATGCGCTTGTACCAGCATTTGTCGTGCCTGTTTCGGGCGCATATACCCTGACGGTTGCTGGCCTTGGCGACAGCGGCGGCGCGTATCGCTTGCATGTCCTGCCTGGTTATGATCGCTTGGCTCTGCGCGATGTGGACTTGTCGAGCCAGGATTGGGAAGTCGCCCACAGTGACTCCCCAGTCGGATTCGGCGCATCCAATCTGTTTTCGTCAGACATTAGCGGACTGGGCGCGTCGGCGGTCATTGTGGGCAAGCGCTTTCCAGCCCAGCCTGAGTTCTACTTTGAAGTGGCTTTCGACTTTGTCAGCGCGATCAACAACTGGCAGCTGGGGCTGGCATTTCACTATCAGTCGCCGCAAGACTATCAGCGTTTGTTGCTGAGCAAAACGGGCTACTGGCGCTTGGAAAGGGTGAGCGGCGGCCTGGTCGAGCCGCTGGATGATTGGGATACGCACCCAGCCATCGTGCCCGGCGCTACCGAGTTTCGGCTGGGCTTGCTCGTGGCGGGGCAGCATATCGATGTCGTCTACGATGGACAAGTCGTCGGCTCGGCCTGGGATGCGCGGCCTGCCAACGCGGGCGGGGTCGGCATCGCCATGCTGACCGACGAAACTTATGGCGGGCTTATGTCCTTCGCGGTGCGCGAGGCGCAGATGACTGTGCCAACGCGGCTGGATGAAGCAGTCATCCCGCAACGGCTCTTGACGCGGCCCGCCTATCTGATGGCGCACGACCTGGCGCGGCAGCAGCTGGCCGAGGGCTTCGGCGAAATCAAGGTGAGCTTGCTAGAGAGCAGCGTACGCCATAACCGAGCCGGCGTCACCAGCGTGCCGATCGCGTCTGATCTGGCATTTGCGGAATTTGCCCTGGGCGCTCGGGTCGAGCTCGAGAGGCGCTCGGCTGGCAATGGCGGTTGCGGCATCATCTTTCACTACAACAATGACGAACACTATTCGCTCGCCTATGTCACTGGCGACGGAGATTTCGGCGTTTCCAGGCGTGATGGCGCTGGCTTCGAGCCGGGCATCTATGGTCAGCGCGCTTCTTCCGCCGAATCTGCGCGTCAGCTGCTGTTGATCGTCTCTGACGAAATCATTCACTTTTATCTGGACGAAGTCTATGCGGGCAGCCTGCCCTCACAGCCGCGCTTTGGCAGCCTGGGCATCGCGGTCGTCAATTATGAGTCTGTCGACAGCGCTTGCCAATTCGCCGATCTGTGGCTGCTGAGCTACGACGGCTAGCCGATTATGGGTTGCGTGGCAGCCTGAAGTAAAAGGTCGAGCCGCTGCCGACAGCGCTCTTGACCGAGATGTCTCCCCCATGCGCCTGTACGATGGCGCGCGCCAGATAGAGTCCCAAACCTGTACCCTGTGTGCGCCGAGCCAGGCGATCGTCGATGCGGTAGAAGCGCTCGAATATGCGCTCCAGCTGGTCGTTGGCGATGCCTGGACCCTGGTCGCGCACGAAGACGGTCACACTCGTCCGCGAATAGCGACCGCCGACTGTGATGGTCGAATTCGCCGGCGAATACTTGATCGCGTTGGTCAACAAGTTGTCGATGACCTGGCGCAGGCGCACGGCGTCGCCCTGAACCACCGGGAAGTCATCTGGAAAGCTCAACTCGATAGATTGGCTCGCGCCATTTTCCAGCCGCGCCACAGATTGCGCAGCTACCGCGTGCAGATCGGCATCGGCGATATTCAGCTGCAATTCCCGCGCCGCCTGAATTTTGCTGGCTGTCAATAAATCTTCGACCAGCGCTGTCAGGCGGTCGGCTTCATCTTCGATTATGCTGGCATAGTTGCGCACGCTTTCGATGTCCCATTCGACATCGTCTCTGCCCAAGGTGCTTGCATAGCCCTTGATGATGGCGATAGGTGTGCGCAACTCGTGATGCACGGTGGAGATGAATACAGATTGCATCTCTTGCGCTTTGCGGAAGCTGGTGATATCGCGCATATTGCCAATGATGCTGACCAGACGACCGTCTGCCGATCGCAAGGGCGCATAGGTGATGCCGATGCTCAGTTCGCTGCTGTCGCGGCGGATGAGGTCGCCTTCTACATACAAGCTTTCGCGCTGGATTTCGTCCGCGTCTGTCGCCGCCCAGCCAGCCTCCAGCGCCTCTTCAATATCCGGGCTGTCCAGACGCGCCCAGTTGATGATTTCGCTTTTGTGCCTGTCGATCGCTTCGGCGTTGCGCCAGCCGGTTATGCGCGCGAAAGCCGGGTTCACCTGCCGAAAGTGTAAATCGGGACTCATGGTGAAGACGCCATCGCCGCTGCTGTTTAGGATAGCGGCCAGCCGCTGGCGTTCGTGCGCAATCTCCCCATACAACTGGGCATTGTTGACTGCGATAGCGGCTTGATCGGCAAAGCTCTGCAAGGTGCCCAGGTCATCGGGCGTGATAGCGGTGTGATAAGACCGAAAGACGATCAGCAGACCCAGCGGATTGCGCGCAAACACCAAGGGCATGGCGATAGACTGCTCGAGGCGCTTGTCGATCGCGTCAGCCATTTCTTGCAGCTTGGCATTCAGATACTCTCGGCTGAAGCCATCGTCATCACGGGCGCTCATCAGTTCGTGCAGCAAGTGGTTGAGCCGGGGCACGACATCGGCGTTGATGCCGCTGTAGGCGCGTATGACCAGCTTGCCGTCGGCGCGGTCGGTCAAGGCGACGATGCCGACTCGTCCGGCCAGCATCGCCAGCGAGGCATG